>CAYVSF010000446.1:0-2924 GCA_964453775.1 uncultured Bacteroidales bacterium | reverse complement strand
TGTTTCTTCCTGGCCTTCCACACCTTCATCAAAATCCTTGTCTTCAAAAAACATATCATGTCCATCAAATGCAAAGCCTTTAATATCTGCTTCTGTTTCGGGCAGTGTTATGGTAAATGTACTTCCCTTCTCTTCCTGACTTTGAATTTCGATATCTCCATTCAATACATCCAAAAGTGCCTTGTTAATTGACAAACCGAGACCATGTCCCCTATGCAGTGAGTTAATCCCCGGATCGAGCCTTTTAAAGCGATCAAATATTATTTTCTGGTTTTCTTCGGATATACCTGTACCAAAATCCTGTACAGAAATCGCCAGCTGTTTATCTTGTATCCATACTTTAACCAAAACCCGACTCTCTTCGTAACTATATTTTACAGCATTGCTTACAAGATTAGCCAAAATTAACTTTAATTTTTCGGGATCTGTCTTGAAGAAAAAAGGCTTTTCACCATCTGTCTCAATAGCAAAATCCAATTCAATTTGCACTTTTTTCTTCTTGGTTTCATATTTAAAAGAGTCTATCACACTCCTAATCAGTTGGTGGATATCTACATTCAACACTTCAGGAAACACTTCCCCTGCTTCAATTTTAGCAGCCACAAAAATATTCCGGAGTTGGAAATCCAAATTAAAGGCCTCGGAGTAGATAAGTGAAACCATGGAAATTACTTTCTTCCAGTTTTCTTTCTTAACGGAAAGAATATTTCTGGAAAGAGCAAGGATAGAAGCAAATGGATTAATTATCTCATTCGTAATATTAGAGATAAAATGACTCTTCATAGCCTCGCTCTCCTCCAGTTTTTTATTCACGCGCTGAAGTTCATCATTTAACTTACTCACTTCCTCAAGCGCTTTTTTATTTGATTCAAAGCGTTGCTTCAATTCATCAATTAATTCCTGATCATTTAAATCACTCATGCTTAAAGTATTTTAATGCATATTATAATCTTTGAAAAATAGTAGGCTTAATCTGTTTTAGTGGTACATCCAACCCCATAATCGATTCTGAATGTCCAATAAAAAGGTATCCGCCTGATCGTAACTTGGTGCAAAGTCGCTGAATTACTTTTTCTTGTGTTTCCCGATTAAAATAAATCAATACATTCCTGCAAAAAATTAAATCGTAAGTATCTGGCACCTGGTAGCTGTTATCCATAAAATTTAATCGCGAATAGCTTACCATCTTTCGTAAATCGGAAGTTAGGCGTACCGTTGGATTCTGGCGATCTTTACTTCGTAAAAAATACTTCCGCTTTAGTTCGATTGGAATATTTAAAATGCGCTCTTCCTTATATACTGCATTTACAGCCTGCTGAAGTATTCTTGAAGAAATATCGGTACCATGAATATGGTATTTAAAGCCGGGAAATTGTTTTTGAAACTCACTAAGTGTAATCGCTATGGTATAAGGTTCTTCTCCACTGGAGCATCCGGCACTCCAGAGCTTCATTGTTCTGTTGGAAGGAAACTCATCCAGGTAAGCGGGCAAAACAATCTGGCTTAAAAAATCAAAATGTACCGGTTCGCGAAAAAAATCGGTCTTATTCGTACTCACCACATCAAGCATATGTATTAACTCATGCTTTTGCCCTTCCTCGCTAAAAAGATATTCCAGGTAGGTTTTAAAGTCACTTAAGTTTAGTGCCCGTAAACGTCGCTGCAATCGACTCTGAAGCATAATTTTTTTTACAAGTGGCATTTTTATTCCCACCTGCTTATCGATAAACTTACTCAGTTTATCAAACTCGTTATCCGTCAATTTAGCTTTAAAAACAGCCTGTAATTGAGCATCCTTCATCGCATATTTTTTTTTAAAAAAGGAGGGGGAGCCTTTCCCCTCTCCTTAAAATTAGAGATTAATTGACCCTAACCCTAAAATCAACTATGAAAAAAAACTGCATTAAAAAAAATACGTTAATGTCATTAAAAACCTCATGCTTCTTATTCTTTCAATATCTTTAACTTTGGCGTAGTTCTCATAGTCTATATCTCCATATCCTGCCAGGGTGTAATCCAACTCGGCAGAAGCCATCAAATTATTAAAGTGGTGTGCCACAAATGGACTCAATCGCATTAAAAAATCAATATCTGCGCCGCGGGCATAAACCTTTTCCGGATCAGCAACTAAAGGATCCTCTGTTCCCAGATTCTTAATATAGCCCGAGAATAATCCCACCCTGGTTTGCTTCCCGAATACAATATTGTGCCAAAAAGAAAAATGTGTATAAGGCGAATACTGCTCATATCCGGTTATAGAATCCAGGGATGAAACACCATACCCTCCCAACATCAAATGCTCATACATATTCTGCCCATAAATTCCAGAGGCTCTAATTTCCAGGCCTTCCGTTTTAGCACCAAAATAACCCATGAATATGTAGGAGCCTATTTGTTCGCTCGTTTGAATAGTAGCATCCGTCAAATACCCTGTAACACTGGTCCTGGGCTGAAGCTGTTTATAACTGGCAGCCAGTCCTGCTCTTAGTTTTTTCCCTGCATAATGCATTTGCAAATTTACATCCGGCACATCACTGTTCCTGATATACATGGAACTGGCGCCATCCGGGCCCGAACTTTTCCTGTCGCTTTGATAAACAACTGCCGTTGTGATCTTCCACCTTTCAGAAAAGGAATAATCAAATCGAACTTGGGGGCTCCTGTTAAAAAAGTTAAAAGGAGCGCCGGTATTTAGGGCCATCACAGTGGGAAAGTTGCTGGTTATAAATAAAGGATGCCAGTAGCGTCCCATTAAAAATGAAGCACATTCCCAATCCATTTTTATATTGGCATGACGTAAACGAATACTATTGGTATTAGAAGTCCCGCTAAAGTCACCTTCGATCAGCACACTTGTTTTGGCTCCTAATACTTCTGGTCCTGTCAGCTGTGTTCTTAAACGGGTAGAAATTGCCAACAGATTG
>CAYVSF010000445.1:0-2926 GCA_964453775.1 uncultured Bacteroidales bacterium | reverse complement strand
CGAAAAGAAATAGCCCCGCTTATTCAAACCCAGTACGAAAATTGGGACAGCAATTTCATTGTGAGACTGCAAAAAGACAAAGTGGATCAGGCCATCAAATATATTCGACAGGAATGTAAAAAAGTGGACGCCGGGTATCCATTTAACTATACCTTTCTGGATGAGTATTTCGCACGCATGTATGAAGAAGAAGCCAGAATCCACCAGCTTAGTCTCATTGGTTCCATCCTGGCTATTGTAATTGCTGTCATGGGCCTTTATGCGCTTACATCCTTTAATGTACTAAGAAAACGTAGGGAAATTGGCATTCGTAAAGCCATCGGTGGCTCCGTAAAAGGAATTGTAATAATGCTCATTTGGGAAACCAATCGCTGGGTACTCTTATCCGGCCTATTTTCTATTCCGCTGGCCTATCTTTTTGCCAAACGGTGGCTACAAAATTTTGCCTATCATATTGACTTAAACTGGACATTTTTCTTTACGGGCATCGCGCTTACTTTGGCGATAGCAGTATTGGTAGTCAGCTACCAGGCTTACAAAGCAGCCAACGAGAACCCTTCGGAAACATTAAGAGACGAATAAAAAGGAACAATATCATAATCGAAAACAGCATGGCTTTAAAATGCTATGCTGTTTAAATAGTTAATTGCAGTATTCAAAATAGGATCCGATTCTCTCTTTATCTCATCTCTGGTAAGTGGAACTTGTATATCGGGCTTTAAGACTGTCTCCTCGTACAATTTTTTATGCATACTGTAAGGTGTCATAACACTTAACCCGCATTGCCAGTCATTCCATGGTGTTTTAATATGCAGCGGCTGTCCCAGTAACTGAAATGCATTCAAGCGCCCCACGATGGTTCCTATTTCAAGTTCACGAAAGGCCATAATGAATAAATCGCTTGAGCTAAAGTGTTTCTGGTTGACCAGCAATACAACAGGCTTTTCGTAGATTTTATTGTCCGTTTTTTTCAAACGTACAGGCATCAGGGGATAAAATGCTTCCAAATAACTTTCATCTTCCTGGTAATGTAAACCGGCAAAACCATAACGATGGTAAAAAATTGAATTCTTAAATTGCTTGTACATTGTAACCGTATCATTTGCAATAAATTTACTTAAAACAGTTTGCCCAAAGTTGGTGTAATCACCACCAAAATTATTTCTGATATCGAGGATAATACCCTTTGTATCGCTCATTTCTGCAAAAACAGCATTGAATCTTTCAATGAAATCGGGATTCCACTTGTCGATTTTAATGTAAGCCAGGTTATTATCGAGCACCTTTGAAGTCATTCCCACTTTCTCAATCCGTTGAATGCGCACTCCATACATATTTCGAATATACCTGGCCGGAAACCATCTTAAGCTGAGTTTGTATTCCTCTCCTCCGGGTTTTCTCATCAACAAAGTCGAAGAATCAGGAGGTGAATCATTCAATATGTAAAAATAATAGCTCCGGAAAAACCTTTTTCGATAAACATCATTCATACCGGGCTGGTGATTATAAATCGTTGATTCCCTGACTCTTTCATACAAATTTCTAAAGGATGTGCCATCGATGGCAACTATCTCATCCCCTATATCAAGCTGAAGGGAATTTACACCTTCATAAAAGCCATTTACCTTAAAATGTTCTCCGTCATGTGAAAAATCAATGCCCAGACTTTTAATTCGCTTGCTCTTGCCATGGCTTGTCCAGGTATGCCCATCATTTATTACCGATAACATTTCATCGCAATAGAATAAAAACACTTCATTGTTAGCCTTCGTAATTTGTCTGTTCCGATAATATTGCACAATAGAATCCCACGAAAAACCATAGTACTTTTCCTTAAAATGCAATCCACAATGTGCACTATCAATAGCAAAACAAATAAAATTGAAGAAAGCTTCCCGCCGACCTGCTTGGCTTGTATCCCTTGAAAAGCATTCTGCTAAAAAAGACTTGTTATAAGCCTGTAATTTCTGATAACTTGCGATCAAACTATCAATTGTTGCAGCAGAAGGGTTTTTGATCCTGTTTAAACTGTCATTAAATGCCCGAAACTCTTCTTTTCGTTTATAAAATTCCTTCTGATTTGATTCCAGATTTGAGCCTTCCCCGGACAGTTGAGCATTGCATATATTCGATAACTGCAATAAAACTAACCAAACAAGCATTCCTTTTAGTGAAATAAGAGTGTTTTTCATATAGATTTCTTTTCACTAAAGACGGGCAAAAAACATCTTTGATGCATAAGACCTGAAAGTCATAAATAAAAATCTGCTAATTACCACCATTCTCATTTCCTTCAGCTTCTTCGGCAGCTTCAGCCTCTTCCTCTCTCCTTCGCTCTTCTTCCTCCAATTGTCGCATTCGTCTTAAGAACTGACTCCGATTCCGGTTGGTTGATATAATGTAGCGATAAGGTGTTTCTCCTCTTGGGGTTTTCAGTTTCCGCTTCCTGTTTCTGATTTCCTGAATGGCATTTACAAAATCCTCATTATTAGAAAGGGTTTGCATTACTCCCCTGGAGTAGCTGAAGTAATAATAGTGGTCATTGGGTAACTTGAAATACAATCGAAACAAGTCCCCGCTTCTTCGCTTAAGCATTTCAAAATACCCATTTACATAACGATTCACTGGCTGGTCATTAATCGTAGCAAAACCAATACTTCCTCTTCTAATGTAACTTCCTGTAGTCGTATTCCAGTTCAGACGAAGATCGCCCAACACCATCGTATGTTGAGCCGATTCGGGGTATACAGCTTCCGGACCATAAAGCATAATTTGATTCTTAAATGCATTTGCATCTTTTTCGCCTATCAATTCAGCCATGTATTCCTGGAAAAAGGGATTGCTCATATCAAATGCGTCCAACCCGGGCTGTTCAAGCATATCTGCAATCATGGTATCCAGGGCAGCATTAGAGAAAAAGAAATCC
>CAYVSF010000444.1:0-2942 GCA_964453775.1 uncultured Bacteroidales bacterium | reverse complement strand
TTTCGCAATGGCCAGGGTAAAAATATTGGACCACATGATAGAATTAAAAATCCCCACCCCAATTACCGACCACATGGCAACATGCCCGTTTGTCATCAATGCAACCAGCAAAAGTGCCACTGCTGAGAAAGCAAAAATAAAAAGGCTTCGGGCAGGCAGTGACCTACCGGCAATGAAAGCCAGGAAGTTTAATGCCAAAAAGATGCCATAGGTAAGGGCTATTTCCTGTCCTTTCAAATACCAAATGACAAAGAACGCGATGACTGGCAAGGCCAACATCAGCAAATATTTAACAGTGTTCTTCACTTCGCTCAGTGAAATGGCACCCATGAAGCGACCAATCATCAATCCGCCCCAATAGAAAGAGACAAAAACGCTGGCTTCGGCCTCAGGCAATCCGGCAATCTCTTCCAGTCCCAGGAAACTAATCATAATACTGCCAATGCTCACCTCACTTCCTACATACATAAAGATAGCTACCATTCCCAACACCAAATGAGGATATTTCAAGGCTCCTGCACCGGTATCGATATCTTCTTCATTAAAGAACCGGGGCAGGTCGCTCAATTTTATAAGTACCGCCAACAATATGAATACAGCAGAAAATACCAAATATGGAATTTTTACCGAATCGGCTCCTGCAGCGTTGACAAAAAATTTAAACACCAGGAATCCTCCAAGCAAAGGAGCAACGGTAGTTCCAAAGGAATTAAAGCCCTGCGCCAGGTTCAGGCGGCTGGAAGCCGTCTTCTCAGGCCCCAGGATGGCCACATAGGGATTGGCAGCAATCTGCAAAAGGGTAAAGCCAAGTCCCATAATAAAAAGTGCCGCCAGAAAAAAACCATAAGACACCAACTGTGCTGCAGGATAGAACAAACCTGAGCCAAGTGCAGATAATACCAATCCTATGAGAATTCCGTTTTTGTACCCGATTCGATTAATAGGATCGCCCTTACGGGATGAAATAATAAAATAGATAATCGAACCAATAAAATAAGCGCCAAAAAAACTAAACTGCACCAACATCGATTGTGCGTGATTCAGTTCAAAAACTTTTTTCAAATACGGAATTAAAATATCATTCATACAGGTCATAAAACCCCACATAAAGAACAGGCCGGTTACAACAATGAACGGACCTGTATAGCTTTTTCGCTGCTTTGGTAAAGAACTCATAGGATTATTGATTAATTAAGATTTCATCGGCAAAAATAAACAATTCGTTTCCACGTCCTTTGTGCCAGTCGGGACACATCACTCCGCTTTTCCCGATAACTCGCACATAGCGGGCATTAACAGGTCGAAAACGAAGGGAATAATCTTCTACAATAACGCCCCATTGATCCTCGGGAACTTCATTCTCCACAATTCCTAACAACTTAAAATTCTTACCGTCATTAGAATAATAATATTCCACCTGCTCGGGCATGAAAATCCATGAATTGATATCCTGTAAAAAGCCGGTAGTTAATTTATAAAGTCGTTGTTTTTTTCCAAGGTCGATGGTGGCATGCAAATCGGGACCGTTGTATCCCTGCCAGGCGCCCAGACGAAAGTTTTCCTCACCCCGGATGCCGTCTATCAAGGCACTATCGCCCCCGGCAGTGTATTGCCTGTGGTATTCGGTTCCCAGCTCAATGCTTCTGTCTTCGGGAAATTTCACCAGGTCCATCTCCACTGTTTTACTCCTGCCTAAATCTTCATGTATTGCAAAAAACTTCACTTTCGCACTTCTATTCAAACGAATGGTATCTGCATAAAGCATCGAAGACCGGTCGGGATCCGAACCATCAAGAGTATAGTAAATTTCAGCTCCGGGCACCACCGATTTTAAGGTGAACTTTGCTGTTCCTGAAAAACTTCGCTTAGTGGCATCGCTATAAGGAACTGGCATGATACTTTTTGCCTGGATGGCAGCTACAGGGTAATTTCCCTCTCCCGTACCAAATTTTTTATGAGGTTCGTCACTCATTACAAACTCCAGCTCACCGCCATCCATAATCGCCTGGTGAGAAATATAACTTTTCGTATAAGGCTTGCCATTCAAGCGGAGCTCCCGGATGTAGGGCTTATCCCTGCCCACATCAGCAGAGACAGTGAAGGTATTTCCATTCTCCAGGTGGATGACAGCTTCTTTGAGCACCGGACTGCCAATGGCATAGATGGTATCGCCCGGTGTGACCGGGTAAAATCCCATAGCGCTAAGCACATACCAGGAAGACATCTGACCGCAATCTTCATTTCCAATGAGGCCATCGGGATGAATGGAATACATCTCATCCATGATTTGTTGCACGTGCTTTTGTGTTTTCCAGGGTTGTTCTGTGTAATTGTAGAGGTAGGCCATGTGATGGCTGGGCTCATTTCCGTGGGCATACTGTCCAATCAATCCGGTGATATCTACCTGGTGGCGCCCCGTGGTCTGATTCTCCGCATCAAAAAGCTTATCCAGTTTTTCGGCAAAAACCTCTTTTCCTCCATGCAAGTTCATCAATCCGCTTACATCCTGTGGAACATAAAAAGAATATTGCCAGGAGTTGGCCTCGGTATAATTAAAATCCACTTCTGTTGGATCAAATGGGCTCTTCCACATTCCATGCATTTTAGCACGCATAAACCCGGTTTGAGGATCAAACAGGTTTTTATAGGATTGAGCCCGTTCCATAAATTGGTTGTAATCATCTATTGCCCCTATGTCACGTGCCATAGTGGCAATACACCAATCATCATAAGCATACTCCAGGGTTTTCGATACCGATTCATGTTCTTTATGCCCCGGAATATAGCCGTACTTTTTGTAACTCTCCAGTCCGAGATGATCCTGCATTGCACTGCTCTTCATGGCTTCCAATGCCAGGGTGGAATCGTATCCGCGAATCCCTTTTGCCCAGGCATCTGCAATAACCGGAACCGCATGATAGCCAATCATACAACCGGTATAA
>CAYVSF010000443.1:0-2962 GCA_964453775.1 uncultured Bacteroidales bacterium | reverse complement strand
AAATGATAGGAATTTGGGGCTCCTGCGATTTGATCGTCTTTGCAAGTCCGTACCCGTCGGCCCCGGGGAGCATTACATCCAGAATGCAGATGTTGTAACACGCCTTTTGGAAACGATGGGCTGCTTCCTTGCCATTTTTAAACCAATCTACCTCATAATCATTGATTTCCAGGTAGGATTGAAGTACCGAGCCGAAATTTTCATCGTCTTCTACCAAAAATACCTTAATCTTTTTGTCCATGGTCTGATATTTTAGGAAGTATGATTTCAAATGTACTGCCTTTTCCCGGCGCACTCGCCAGGTGAATTTCGCCATTAAAAGCCTCTATCACTGCTTTCACGTAGCTGAGTCCAAGTCCGAAGCCCTTTACGTCATGAACATCTCCGGTGGTTTCCCGGTAGAATTTGTCGAATATTTTTTGCTGATTTTCCTTCCTGATTCCTATTCCTCTATCTTTTACCCGGATGTGAACCTCTTGTTTGGTGGAAGAAATACCCACACGGATTTCCGGGTTTTGTTGTGAGTATTTGAGGGCATTATCCAGCAAATTGTGCAGCAGGTTTAAATAGTGTACTTCATCAACCTTTACCCCTGGATTGGAATCATCTGCAGTGAAATAGATGGAACCCTTCTTTTCCTTTACTTTCAGTTCGAAATTTTGTATGGCTTTGGCTGTCAGATTATTTGCGTTGGCGTTTTCAAGATGAAATTCCAGGTTCTCTTTTTCCAGCAAGGCCATCTGCAGAATACGCTCCACCTGCTTGTTCATGCGTTGGTTCTCTTCCTTGATGATGCCGAGAAAATGCTCCACCCTGTCGGAATCAGCAATAACTTTTGGGTTTTTTATGGCATCAGAAGCCAGTGAAATGGTCGCAATGGGAGTTTTGAACTCGTGGGTCATGTTGTTGATGAAATCGGACTTAATCCTGGATATTTTTTTCTGTTTAAAAGCAAATTTTACAGTAATAAAAAATAGAACAACGATAACCAGGGTAAAGAGAATGGAGCCTGAGAGCATGAGTGCCAGTGAGCTGAGTACAATCCTGTTTTTATCCGGCAGGTAGAGCAGGAGATAATCATCTTTGGCCACAAAATCTTCGGGGAAAAGGTTGGTGCGAAAGGATTTTTCGATATAGCCGGGTTTAAATCCATCGGATCGAAAGAGGAGACTGTCGGATTTGCTGTTCCAAAGCGCATATTCGTAAACGCTTCCCAAATTTTTATTTTCCAAAACACGTTGCACGATATCATCTAAAGAATGAAGATTAATTCGTTTTTCCACCGGGTTATTGCGTGTTTCATATTCCACGATCATGTTGGAAAAGAAATCCTTATTGTTTTCAATTTTGATATGGGTAATGCGTTTGTTGCTGTCGGCTAAAAATGAATCGATGGCAGAATCGATAATTTTATTTCTGATTTCCGGTTTTGGCGACTCCTGTTCATCCGATCTGGCAATGTGTTTGATTTTTAAATCTGCCTCCACTATTTCCGTTTCTTCCATGAGGACGCTGTCCCTTAGCTGGCTAAAATATTCAAAGATATTTTCGGAAGTGCTGTCTTTTTCTCCACCATCGATGATGGTGGTCCTGTCGAGTTGCTTACTGATAAAAACCACCTGTTGCTTTCTTTCAAGTTGCTCGATGATGGTCTCCATGGAAGTGCTTACCTGTTCTTCGTATTTTTCTTCGCGCACTTGCACGGCACTTTGAATCCATAACCATTGCACCAGCCCGATTCCTGCCAGGGAAATGCTCATGAGAAGTACCAGCACATGAAGGCCATAGCGACTGCTGTAAAAGTTTTTTATGTTGTTTTTAGAAGATTTCATTGTTTTCTGTTCCTATCAAAGATAGGGATAATTGCCAGCCGCTAAAAAACTTTAACATTTCTTTAACGCTTTTTGGGCAAACCTTAACGCGCTGCAAGGGTGTATTTGAGTAATTTAGTTGTGCAAACCAAAAAATCAGAATTATGAAAAAATGGAGTTTTCTAACAGCCATGTTATTGCTTGCCGCTACTTCTATACTTGCGCAGAATAAAGAGAAGGAAGAAGTGGTTGTAATAAAAATAAAGACCAATGCAGTGACAAACGATACCAGTATCAATGTGGAGAAAGTTCGACTGCATGATGCGGATATTTTTATCTCTGATTCCATGTTAATAGCAGGGAAGGGAAAATTTATTTTTATTGACAGGGAAGGCAGAAAAAAGATTATTCATCCCGATTCCCTGGATACCATTTCGGCAGAGTTTATTAAGCAGATTAAAGTAGAAGATAAAGGTGAAGGTAAAGTCGTAATTATTGAAGAAAAAGATGAAGGGGAGCGCATTACAGAAACCCTGGCAGGAGATGATGAAGATAAGATAATATCTCTGGATATTTTGGCAGAGATATTCCCGGGAAAAGATGAAATGACCAAAGAAGATATTGAAAAGCTGAAAGAGACATTGGCAAAATATTTTGATGATGTTGAAATTAAAGAAACAGTGGATGAAGATGGCGAGCAGGTGATCCAAATCCGAATTGTAAAGGATTAGTAGTAGGGAATGTATATTTGTCAGAAATATAGAGACGTGAGCTTTTCGCGTCTCTTTTTATCATGCTAAAGAGAGCAAATATGGAGAATAACCGGCATTTACTATTCCCAGGTTTATGTTTTACTGCGAACCTACCTGAAACGGTAGACAGGGACGCTAAGACGCAAAGACGCGAAGAAGTTCTCGCAGATTTCGCAGAGTTTAGCGCAGAGTTACGCAGAAAGATCGTTGGGTGTTGCATTGCATCAGTACACCTGGGGAAAGCCAGGTTCGACTCCCCTGTTCAGAAGGCAGAAAGCGGAAGGCAAAAAGCAGCAAGATTCCCGGTGGACATTGACGATTCCAGGGACTTATTTTTCACCGCGAAGACGCGAAGAAGTTCTCGCAGATTTCGCTGAGTTTAGCGCAGAGTTACGCAGA
>CAYVSF010000442.1:0-2975 GCA_964453775.1 uncultured Bacteroidales bacterium | reverse complement strand
TTCCGGGACACAGCCTGGAGTGTTGCTTTAAAATCCATTTTTGGCAACACCTGTATTTCATTGCCGAAGTACTTGCGGGCAGCCTCTTCGTGAAAAGCGCCCCGGATGCCTTGTATGCTTACTCTTCTCATCATCAGAAATAAAAAAAGCCCCGCTTTCGGCAGGACTTGAGTTCATAATTGTATGGGTGCATAGCTTTCCTGCCTTTATTCCAGTGAATAAAAGAAGAAAAAGAAATATGCCTTTAGATTTATTTTCATTGTATTGTCAAAGATAAGATTTTTTTCTTTTCATACTTTTCATACAAAACAATTCCTTGCACTTCATGTTTACTTAATTGGATCTTTCCTTTAATCTTGTAAAAAGATGGGCTTTATGTTGCCAAATTTGTGTTTTTTTAGATATATTTGTATCCTGCTGAAATTTTTATTAATTAAATCATATTCAAGTAATTACAAATTATAAAACAATTTAACGATGTCAAAAGTCAAAAGAGTTTACACGTTCGGAAATAAAAAGGCAGAAGGTGACACGACCATGAAGAATCTGCTCGGCGGTAAAGGTGCCAACCTGGCCGAAATGAGTTCCATTGGTGTTCCTGTACCTCCTGGATTCACGATTACTACTGATGTTTGTACAGAATACAATGAAATTGGTCACGAAAAAACCATCGATTTGCTGAAGTCGGAAGTTGAAGCGGCTATTAAGAAGATCGAAGATATTATGGGTGCCGAGTTTGGTAGCAACGAGAATCCCTTGTTGGTTTCTGTACGTTCAGGAGCTCGCGTTTCCATGCCCGGGATGATGGACACAGTTTTGAACCTTGGGATGAATGATGATGCAGTAGAAGGCTTGATTAAGAAGACAGGAAACGAGCGTTTTGCATGGGACTCTTACCGCCGCTTTGTACAGATGTATGGCGATGTGGTACTTGGAATGAAGCCCGAGTCAAAAGAAGATACCGATCCCTTCGAGCTTATCATTGAAGAGATGAAAGAAGAGAAGAATGTGGAGAATGATATCGAGCTAACCACCGAAGATCTGAAAGAAATGGTGAAGCGCTTCAAGAAAGTGGTAAAGGATCGTTTAAATATGGACTTTCCCTCCAATCCATGGGATCAGTTGTGGGGAGCTGTTTCTGCAGTATTTGACAGCTGGAACAACGACCGTGCTATTTACTACCGTCAGTTGAATAAGATTCCCGGGGAATGGGGTACAGCTGTAAACGTTCAGGCCATGGTATTTGGTAACATGGGCGATAATTCAGCTACCGGTGTGGCCTTCACACGTGATGCAGCCACCGGAGAAAACCTTTTCAACGGTGAATACCTGATCAATGCGCAGGGAGAAGATGTTGTGGCCGGTATCCGTACACCACAGCAAATTACCAAAGAAGGTTCAAAGCGCTGGGCCAAACTGGCCGGTGTTGATGAGAAAGAGCGTGCTGCAGATTTTCCTTCACTGGAAGAAACGATGCCACCAATATACAAGGAGCTTTTCGAAATCCAGAAGAAACTGGAATTGCACTATAAAGATATGCAGGACCTTGAATTTACCATTCAGGATGGTAAACTATGGTTATTGCAGACCAGGAACGGGAAGCGTACCGGTGCTGCCATGGTAAAAATTTCTATGGACATGCTGCAGGAAGGCTTAGTTGACGAAAAGACAGCCATATTGAGGAACGAACCCAATAAGCTGGACGAATTGTTGCACCCTGTATTCGATCAGAAAGCACTGGAAGAAGCGACCGTCATCACCAAAGGTTTGCCTGCTTCCCCCGGAGCTGCAACAGGACAGATGGTTTTCTTCGCCGATGAGGCAGAAGAATGGGTAGAGCAAGGTAAGGCTGTTGTTTTGGTACGAATTGAGACCTCCCCGGAAGACCTTCGCGGGATGAACGTGGCCAAAGGTATTTTAACCGCTCGTGGCGGAATGACCTCGCACGCTGCAGTAGTTGCACGTGGTATGGGCAAATGTTGTGTATCAGGCGCCGGAAAGGTGAAAATCAACTATAAGGAACGGACCATGACTGTGGACGGAAAAACCTTCAAAGAAGGCGACTGGATTTCATTGAACGGTACTACCGGTCAGGTATACGATGGAAAAATTATCACTAAAGATCCCGAGTTGAGCGGTAACTTTGCCCACCTGATGGAACTTACCGATAAGTACAGCACCATGTTGGTTCGTACCAATGCCGATTCTCCAAAAGATTCGAAGGTAGCCCGCAACTTTGGTGCCCGCGGTATTGGCCTTTGCCGTACAGAACACATGTTCTTTGAAGGCGATCGTATTAAGGCCGTACGTGAGATGATTCTTGCAAGTGATGAGACTGGACGCCGTAAGGCATTGGATAAACTGTTACCGATTCAGCGCGAAGACTTTGAAGGTATTTTCGAAGCCATGCAGGATCTTCCTGTAACTGTTCGTTTGCTGGATCCACCATTGCACGAGTTTGTTCCGCATGAGGAAGAAAATCAGAAAGAGATGGCGGAAGAGATGGGCATTTCAGTAGAAGAGGTAAAAGCTACCGTGGACAGCCTGGCTGAATTTAACCCCATGCTGGGACACCGTGGTTGCCGTCTGGGAAATACTTATCCCGAGATTACCGAAATGCAGGCACGCGCTATTATTGAAGCTGCCTTAGACCTGAAGAAGAAGAACATCAAGACACGTCCGGAAATTATGATTCCTCTTACCGGAACCCTGGCAGAAATGAAGATGCAGGAAGAGATTGTTCGTGCAACTGTAGAAAAGGTGTTTGAAGAGCGCAACGATAAGATCGATTATTTGGTAGGTACCATGATTGAAGTACCTCGTGCTGCGCTTACAGCAGACGAAATCGCAAAATCTGCCGAGTTCTTCTCATTTGGAACCAACGACCTTACCCAGATGACCTTTGGTTATTCACGTGATGATGCAGGTAAATTCCTGCCCGTGTACATGAATAAAGGCATCTTGAAGAATGATCC
>CAYVSF010000441.1:0-2988 GCA_964453775.1 uncultured Bacteroidales bacterium | reverse complement strand
TGATTATTCTCAAGAATATTTCTTTGAATAACAGCTGGCATAATGGTTCCATAATATCCAAGACCAATGTATGTCTTAAAAAGCTTATTCTTTAAAGCAATGTCCCTAATCTTCTGAGCATATTCAAATTCACTAATTCCATCTGGCAAATCCATTGGTTTGTCCAAGCGGATGGCATCCGGAATGGTTTTTTGAAGAAGCTCGTCCATTGACTTTACGCCAATTTTTTCTAACATCTGCTGATGTTCTTGTTCTCTGGGTCCATTATGTCTGTCTAAGAAAGTATCTAATGCCATAATGCTATATTTATTAATCTGTTAATGGTTAAAATTGTTGTTAAAATTATATAATACTTCTCTAAAATAAACTAAGAAAAATCATGTTTTTCCGGAACCTTTTTCCTGAGATAATTTAACATGAGCGAATCGATCTTTGTTCATTTTACTCATCATCTCTAACTAGAAAAGGATTTGTTTTGATCTCCTGTGAAACGCTTGTTTTTTCTCCATGGCCAGAATAGATCACTACTTCTTCATCAAGCGACAGTATTTTGTTTCTGATACTTGAAATCAAGGTATCAAAATCCCCTCCCGGTAAATCTGTTCTCCCAATGCTCCCACGAAAAATAACATCGCCCGCAAAAAGCATATTCTCTTCCGGGATGTAATAAGCTAAACTTCCCGGACTATGCCCGGGCACATGAAAAGCTTTCAGGACTGTGGCGCCAAATATAATCTCCTGGCCATCTTCAATAAAGCCATCCGGATGCTCCGGCTTCTCTACCGACATGCCAAATGCTGCTCCCATTTCAACAGCGCGTTCAATAAGAGGAACTTCCTCTTTGTGGGCTAAAAAATCGGCACCAAACTCCTTTTTACAAAAGGCATTTCCCATCATATGGTCTACATGGCAATGGGTATTAAGGAGATACTTAATGCTAAGCTTGTTTCGCTTTACAAAATCCAACAATTCCTTATTTTCGGATGCACTACTATTTGCCGCATCTATAATTACAGCTTCCTTTGTCTCGTTAAAGAGTAAATAGGTATTTACTCCAAAAGGATTAAAAACAAACTTCTTAAATGATAACATGGTTTATATACAATTCAATTAACTATTCTTTCCTTTCAATAATGGAACAAAAACAAAGCTTCCATGTTGCGTAATCTTGTAATTATTTTCCTGATCCTTAACAAGCAGTTTCATTACCTGTCCGCCATTCCCCCCCACAGGAACAACCATTCTCCCTCCGGGTTTTAGTTGTTTTAATAAACTTTCCGGAATCTTTGGAGCTCCTGCAGTCACAATAATCTTATCGTAAGGGCTGTATCTTTCATTTCCTTCATATCCATCGCCATAAAACGAATAGGGTTTATAGCCCATTTTGGTAAGCAGTGAACGTGATTTCAGATAAAGTTCCCGGTGTCGTTCTATGGTATACACTTTAGCTCCCAACTCCAGCAAAACAGCTGCCTGGTATCCGGATCCTGTTCCCACTTCCAATACCTTATCGTGCTTTTTTACTTGTAGTAATTCTGTTTGAAACGCTACAGTATAAGGTTGAGAAATGGTTTGTCCAGCATCTATCGGAAAAGCCTGATCTTTATACGCAAATTGAACAAAACTGCTATCCATAAACAAATGTCTGGGAATCCGTCCTATAGCCTCAAGTACTTTCTCATCACGAATACCCTTTTCCCTTATGGTTTCTACAAGTTTTTGCCGCAAGCCTTTATGTCTGAATGTATCTTTCATAATAAACCTTCATAAGAAGAACAAAGATAAGACAGTTCTTGAAAAATAAATCATGAAAAAGCATATGATTCATAGAATCCTCTTCAAGCCTTATCAACATTATTATATATAGAACTTATGGCAAGGTTTATATATATTTAGAAGCACCCTGTTGCCCGGAGATTATTAACAAAATTCGTTGATAAATAGCTTTCCCTTCTAAGTTGATAATATCCTGAAAAATGTAGCTTTGTAAAAAGCTATTGCTATGAAAACAGGAATCCTGGGACCTTTAGATAAAGAATTAAAAAACCTGCTCCGTTTTTATCAAAAAAACAACATTCTCTTCTACAACTCAGCTGAAGAATCAACATCAAGTAGCAAAGAGCTTTTTACCCTTGACACAAACGAAGCACTTTTTGAGAAATCCGATATCATCATTTATACACTAGAAAGCTTCCAGCAAGATAATCTCATTGAGGAAATTATAAAACACGGATGTCATTTGCTTCTTTATAAACCCTTTCCCGGGGATACGGAAAAGATTAAGCATTTTTTTAAGCTGGCCAATGAATCAGAAACACTTATTGGATTAAACAACTCTCTTCTCTTCACAAGAACCAATCAGGAAACCCTTAAGCACATATCTAAACCCCTGCTGATTCAAACAGAAAATAACTTTAGCCAGCATCCCGGTGAGAAACAATTATTTCAGGCATTGTACCAAAACATGAGTTTTGTGCAACAATTCATCCAGGACGATTTCAAAAAAATACAAATCATTCAGCCCGAAAACCAATTGGATAAAACGTTGTTCCTGCAGGTTAGACTTGACTTCCGTCAAAAAACATATGCTTTAATAACTCTCAATTGTCTAAGAGGAGAAAACAGTTTAAAAACTTCTATTATTGCTGATGATATAAACCTTGACCTGGATTTTGTGAAGAATAAAATTCGTTTTTACCTCCACAATCCGGTTGATACAAATGTTTCGGAAACAAAAACACTCAAAAACAATGTCATAGAGGAAATGATTTCACAATTCATGTCTACCTGTGAAAATAAAAATAACTATCTAAATTTTAATAATAACACTTACCGCTCCTGGATAAATACCATGGAAATATGGAATCAGTTTAAATAAGCTTATTGATTTACTTTATTCCTCTCCCTGTTAGACACTTAATCTTTTCAACAGAAAATACAATATCAGCTCTTTTTTTTCGTTACAGATAAATATTCCTATTTTTACTG
>CAYVSF010000440.1:0-3007 GCA_964453775.1 uncultured Bacteroidales bacterium | reverse complement strand
ATCATTTCTACCACCGGCATGTCTTTTCGGTGTTTTACAAAGATGCCCCGTCTGTATTTTTTTAAGAAGTACATAGCACTTTAAGAGTAAAATTTAGATTTTGCTAAAGTAAGGTTTTGTTCCAAGCTATTCATTCTTTCGCTGTAGTTTTTAATGATGTTTTATGGCCTGTTTTGCATCATCCAAAAAGATCTCCACCCATTTTCCATACATTTTTCCGGATGGGTGCAGGCCGTCTTCTGCAACTAAAGTGCTATCATTTCTTGCCTTTCGCGAGATTGGTGTGATATCAATAAATTTTACTCCGCCGGCTTCGGTAATTTCTTTGCAGGCGCTGTTGTAGCTTTCAATTTCCCGGGCAATTTTTCCCCGGTCGCGGCCTTCTGCAAAAGGCATAACGCCCCAGTCGGGAATGGAAAGAACGATAACTTTTTCCGGATGGCCGCCTGCAAACCAGATGGCCTGTTCCAGCAGCGACTTATACTCTTCCCTGTAGTTATCAAGGGTTCTTCCCCGGTATTGATTATTCACGCCAATGAGGAGCGTAACCAAATCGTAGGTGGTGTCGAGGGCAGCCTTCTCAATACCTGCTGCCAGCTCATCGGTGGTCCAGCCGGTTGTGGCTACAATTTCCGGATTTTTAACTGTGATACCCTGCGCATTCAAAGCATCTGCTATCTGTATAGGAAATCGATCTTTCTCTGGCACACTTTCTCCAATGGTGTAGGAGTCGCCCAGGGCCAGGTAGGTGTTTTTTTTTGTTTCTTTTTTGGATGTTTCATTCGAGCAGGTAGTTGTCATAAATAGCGTCGATAATAGGATAATAAATATTTTCTTCATGGATTAAACTTTTAAATCCTTTTTACAAAATAAGCAATTTATTTTTAAAACACATTACAGCTAAAATGCTTTTGATCCTTTCGCAAAATGGAATATTTTTGAGGATACAACCAGTGATCAACTTATGCTAAACTCTTCGCTTATATATCTGTTTGCAGGACTGGGAGCCGTTAATGGATTTATCTTTGGCGGATATTTACTGTTCTCTAAAATAGGCAACCGTAAGGCCAATATATTTTTAGGTATTTTTTTGCTGCTGCTCTCGGTCAGGTTTTTTCGTTCTATTCATTTCCAGCAATTTGGCCCCGACCGACCCCTGTTCCTGGTTGCCCACCTGGCTTTTCTGCTGGCCATTCCCTTTCTGTATTTCTACTTTCGCGCCAGCTTAAGAGACGAATTCCGGTTCCGCTATTTCGATCTTCTACATCTTACTCCTTTATCCGTATTTTTAATTGAATCGTTTAATTATAAGAACATTGTATCCTTTGTTTTTCTGCTGTTCTATGCTGTCTTATCACATAAGGAGTTGCTGCGTTTTTCTTCCAAAGTGAAAGCCTCTTCTGTTTCTTTACAAAGTCACAACTATTACTGGTACCGGAATTTGTTGATAATCATTTATGTGAATGTGGTTTTCTATATTACAAATCTGCTTTTTCATTTTGTACCCTTTGTTCTTGGAGCCGTGTCCTATTCATTTATTTTTTATTTGATGTTGTTTTACTGGAATCGTTATCAGCAGTATCATAAGCAGCGGAAAATTTTAAGAAAATATACCCACTCGGGTCTAGATGCAGATGCTGCCGAAGGCTATAAGCGTCTACTTTTTGAAAAGATTTCCGGAGAAAAGCTCTATTTGGATCCGGATTTAAGCTTGAAAAAGTTGGCTGATTTAATCTCTATCCCCTATTATCAGCTAAGCCAGGTTATAAATCAGCAGTTGGGAAAAAACTTCACCGAATTCATCAATGAATATAGAGTAAACGAGGCCAGGAAATTGTTAATAGATTCCAATAAATTCCATGAAAAAGTGGAGAGTATTGCATACGATTCGGGCTTTTCGAATCCCTCTTCTTTCTACTCGGCTTTTAAAAAGATAGCGAAGACCACTCCAACGCAGTATAGAAAAACCTTTTTCGAGAATAAAAAATCGTCTCCGAATTTATAAATCTTTAGAGAATTTTGCCTTTTTCTCTCTTCATTGCAGCAGTTAAACCAAAAAATAAATTGTGATGAAGAAAGTAATTTTTTTAAGCTTGTTCTTTTTAATAGTGGGGAATTTAAGTGCCTCTAATGATGAAGAGTTGATAAAGCAAACTATAACCGATGCTTATGTGAATGGCATACAAAATGCCGGTTCTTTAGAAGACATAGAAAAGGGTTTTCACCCCTCTTTTGTACTAATAGGTATGGGGAAAGATGGTTATACGGTATGGGAGAATCCCATTTATACATGGAAGGAGCGTGTTAGGCAGTATAAAGAAAAGAATCCGGAGAATTCAAAACCACCAGTTCGCTGTAAGTTCGATTTTGTTGATATTACCGGAAATGCCTGTGTGGCAAAAATTTCGCTTTATCGTGAAGATAAGAAGATCTTTACAGATTATCTCAGCCTGTATAAGTTTGAAAATGGTTGGCGCATTGTCAGTAAAATTTTCCACCGACACTAAAGTATATTCTCATGGCTGAAGATCGCAGAAAATTTATAAAGGATTGCAGCCTACTAACTTTGGCCGCAGGGTGCAGTGGGTTATTGTCTGCTTGCCAGACAACAGCAAAAGAAAAAACAGTCAAACACAGTTCCTATCCTTTACTGGAGCCTTTTACCAAAAAACAGGAAGCAATCGTAAAATCTTCTTATCTTGCAAATCAAGATGTAAGAGGATTGGTGAAGGAGGGATTTGGTTGTGGCGATATTCTGCTCAAAGCTTATGCAGAGAAGCATTATTTATCGGATGATCTGCTTAATGCGACTGTCGCTTTTAAGGACGGAATGGGATTCCGGGATACCTGTTGCTTGTATATTTCTGCCGTAATGATTTTTGGCTTGTCTGTGAGAGAACTGTCAAAAGACCGGTGGAAACGCTACAATGCTTGCAAGGAGAAAATAGAGCGATTTAGAAACTGGTGGTTGGAACGAAGTCCGATGAATTGTGGCGATATTTTCCCT
>CAYVSF010000439.1:0-3012 GCA_964453775.1 uncultured Bacteroidales bacterium | reverse complement strand
AACGGTATCTTTTGTAAAAGTATTCAGGGAGTCATTGTAGTAATAGACCTGATTATTCACATAGGTATAAATCAGACTATCATAATAGCCAACATATATATTTTGAACCGATGGAAGCCCCTTAAGGGTATCATAAATCTCTACATATTTCGCCAGTGTGTCTAAAAAGAAACCCGATTTATAATCCAGGTATTTCTTATCCAGTTTACCAACCCCGCGGTAATTCATACCAAACCACAAGTTTCCTTCGGCATCCTCCTGTATGCTATTTACCGAAGATTTTAAGGGTTGAAGCGTTCCATTGTTTATCCAAATCCCCTTTTTGTAAGAAACACTGGTTAATCCATTCCTTCTTCCCAGATACATTCTTGATGGATGAAAACGCGATAAGTAGAAATAGTACATATCTCTTACTTTCAGAAAATGATTGGCCTGATCCTGCTCAATTGCATAAACTCCCTGATAGCTAAATGCCATAAACGTTTCATCCAAAATAGGGAGTTTTGCCATTTTTTGTTCTGGTTCATAGGGCAAGTTGCCTTCCCAATCATCAGGTGTTGGGTAAAGTGTTAAAAAATACCACACCGGTTCATCAATTCCTTCTACCGGACGAGCCTTATAAATAGATGGGCCATCCTTATCTTCTTCACTTATAATAAAAACACCCCTGCTCGCAGCAACATAAAAATTATTATCGTAGAAATATAAGGTATTAATATTTTCTCCCAAACCTAAATCCTTGTCCCAGTAGCGGAAAGGAACACTTAACTCAACTCGCTGCACACCATTATCTAAGGCCATCCATAAATTGCCATTCTTCCCGTACTGCATATCATAAACTGCACTGGAAATACCTGCCGTTTCTTCATTAAGAATATCCACCACTTCACCCCTGCTATTCATTATAATTGCTCCACCCTGCAGGTTACCAATGGCATAAACACTATCAGAAATTACTTCGCTTGTATATATTTTATTTTTAATGAAATAGTCATTGTTTTTTGCTGCCTCTGATGAAAGGGAAGCAAAGGACTTAATTTCACCACCGGGTTTAGAAGGATCCCATAAAAAAATGCCCTGGTTCCTTGTACAAATCATATAACCCTGGTTCCCGTAAGGTAATATACCATGTACTCTATAGTTCTTAAAAAACCGGCTTCCTGGAAGCTCTTTTAATTCATCCTCAACAATCTCCTTTAACCCGGCACCAAAATCATGAATAAAAAGTCTTTCCTCCGCCCGAAACATCAGATAAAAATACTCGCCCTCGGGTTCCCAAACGGAAGAGGAATCATTCAAAATATGAAACAAATAATCATCAGTTTGGAAATAATCGCCTGCCGAAGAATTAAAGCAGGTCCATACCTCACCATAATTGTAGTATGTAGAATCTATCTGATCATTATACGATTTAAAAAAAAGATTCCCAGAGTTGTCAGGCATTAGTTCGCCCATCTCGTTTACCGCCCCAACAAGAATACTCCCGTCTGACTTTTTTGAAAGACTTCTGACATTCGAACGATTTGACACTGGTATTTTCCTCCAGCTAACACCATCATATTGAAGGATATTCCCGTATTGTCCAACATATAACACCCCCTGATCGTCCTGCGTAATTGCCCAGTTTTGTACACCGGCTCCATAGTCGCGAGGTGAATAGTAACGGGAAAAAACCTTCCCTACCTCCTGTGACTTAGTACTAAAAGCTAACAGAACTAGAGAGAGAAACAAAAATAAAATGCGTTTAGACATACTATTGACTTTATTCAAATTTGCCAAGCTTTTCCAGCTTCTGAAGTACATTCTCTTTATATTTCCGGCCAATGGGTAACTCTGTGTTACTTATATCAACTGTAATGGCTGAATAAGCATCAATTTTGTTTAAGGCGACAATAAAAGATCGATGTATTCGCAAAAATTTATCCCCTTTCAAAAATTCTTCAAATGCATTTAGTTGTTTCTTCGTAATAACGGTTTTTCTATTTGTAACAATTTTTACATAATCTTTTACAGACTCTACGTATAAAATATTATCCAGGTAAATCTTCACCATCCGTTTATTCTCCTTCACGTAAATGTAATCAGGAGAATTTATGTCATTGGATGCATCGGATTCTTTATTCCTTAACTCAATAACCCGGTTAATTGACTTTACAAGCCGGTTAAAAGATACCGGCTTAATAAGGTAATCATCCACATGAAGCTCAAAACCTTCCAAAGCGTATGACTTATTAGCCGAAGTAATAATTACAGACGGACGAAAGGTGAGACTTCGCAAAAAATCAAGACCCGACAAATCCGGCATTTCTATATCCAAAAAGAGCAGATCAATTTCCTCCTCATTCAGCAGTTGATAAACATCAATGGCGGATGTAAATGTGCCGACGATATCAATATACGGAATCTTCTTTAAATGTCCTTTGAGTACTTCTATGGCTAGTGGTTCATCATCAACCACAACACACTTAACATTCATAAGCGACTGTATATTAATAGATTATAGCAAAAACCCCTTGAAACAGCACCTCAAGATAAAAATTTATTTTAAATTAATAAAATCGCCTGCACTTTAAATACGGATTTTCTGAGCAAATGGTTTTTTATAGGCAAGAAAATGTCGTTCGTCGATTTGATTACCTCCGTAAAAAGTATATATATATCTTCGCCAGTGTTAAAAAATAATCATCTGTGTTACATGAAATTCAAATAGATTATTTAAGATTAAAAGCGTTATGCGCATTCACTTGATCGGTTTATACGGACAATAAGAGCTGTTCCTAAAGAACCGAACAGCAACCCAATTTTCACTGGCTTTATTAACCAAAAACTTATCCCAGGAGGTGCTTACGAGGAGGAGCACCTTTTTTTTTAATCTTTTATCCATTTTTTCACGAGCACTTATATTTATAGGTGTAGGAATTACTCTTGAAGAAAAAATTAGATTATCTCCTTTTCTAAATTTAAAGGGAGTATTTTCCTGAACAATTCTATCTAACATAGAATCTGGTTCTG
>CAYVSF010000438.1:0-3016 GCA_964453775.1 uncultured Bacteroidales bacterium | reverse complement strand
AGAAAATGGAAGCAATGATTTGGAGGAGATAAATATTACCGGAAAACTGCGTAAAGTTATTGCTGCTCTGCCCGAATCTGAAGGGATATATTATTTTGTGAATCTTGAAGGCGAGATTATTTATGTTGGGAAAAGTAAAAATATACAACAGCGGGTTAAGCAACATTTCACCAATGCCAAATCGGGCAGAGCTTTGCGGATGATAGATGAAATCGTCGATATCAGTTATGAAGAAACTGGAAATGAAATGTTGGCCCTGTTATTGGAAATGCATGAAATAAAATCGGTACGTCCCAAATACAACCGTGCTGGAAGGCGCAAAAAGAACCTGTATGCTGTGGAATATGAAAAAAACGACTCGGGCTATATTACTTTTTCTGTAAGTCAGATAAAACAGGCCCGGGAAATTTTGATGGAGTTTTCATCCAAAATAGCCGCTAAATCTTTCCTGATGCGCATGACGGAAGAATATGACCTCTGTCAAAAACTTTGTGGATTATACGATTCTCCCGGTCCTTGTTTTTACGAACAGATTGGACAATGCAAGGGAGCTTGTATCGATAAAGAGCCTGTAAAAGAATACAACGCAAGAGCCCTGAAGGCTATTCAGCACAACTATTTTGAACCCAATACCCTGATCATTGTGGATAAGGGAAGGCACAAGCAGGAAAAGTCTTTCGTCATGATCGATAAGGGGGTGTATAAGGGATATGGCTATTTTGAACCGGAGTTCTTTCAAGTTACCGAGGAAAGCTTCCGTGAGGCTTTAATTCCACGTGAAGATAACAGGGACATTCGTACCATCCTTAAATCATTCCTGGATAATCGTCAATACGAAAAGCTTTTGAGGTTTTAGCGGCAACTGTCATCTTTTTTTTTAAACCAGACGGGTTTTATCTTGTTTAAAAAGCAAACACTATGACTATGCAAGAAAAATCTTATACGAATCGGTTAATCTCAAGTAATAATCCCTACCTTTTACAACATGCAAATAATCCAGTGGATTGGTATCCCTGGGGGGATGAAGCATTGCAGAAGGCCCGCGATGAAAAGAAAATGCTTTTTATTAGCATCGGATACAGTTCATGTCACTGGTGCCATGTTATGGCGCGTGAATCTTTTATGGATAAAGAGATAGCACGCTTTTTAAACCAGTATTACGTGTCGATAAAAATCGATCGGGAAGAACGGCCCGACCTGGATAATTACTATATGACGGCAGTGCAATTGATGAGCCAGCAGGGTGGATGGCCACTTACCTGTTTTGCCCTGCCGGATGGTCGCCCTGTCTTTGGCGGAACTTACTTTCCTCCGAAAGCTTTTATGAATGTGCTTACCCAATTGTGGCAAACCTATACAAATGCCAGTGAAAAGGTCTATGATTATGCCAGGGACCTGGAAAAAGGAATCCGACAGATCAACACCATTGTTCCTGCCAGCAGGGAAGGCTCGTTTAGCCGTGAGGACATGGAAACCCTGTTCCGAAAGAGAAAAGATAATTTTGATACCCGGCACGGCGGGAGTAAAGGGGCACCCAAATTTCCCACACCGGTAAGTTACAACCTCTTGATTGAATATGCTGCCATAACGAATGATTCTACCATCAAAAAGCACATCGATTTGAGTCTGAAAAACATGGCTTCCGCAGGGCTTTACGATCATTTGGGTGGTGGTTTTTACAGGTATGCGGTGGACAGTGCCTGGCAAACTCCCCATTTTGAGAAGATGCTCTACGATAATGCCCAGTTGATCGAACTATATGCCCGCGCTTACAGACTAAAACCGAAGAAAGAATACAAAACTATTGTTGATCAAACACTTCATTTCCTTGTTGATCAGATGAAATATGAAGAGGGTGGCTTCTTTTCGGCCTATGATGCCGACAGTGAAGGCAAAGAAGGCGCTTACTACACCTGGACCTTACAGCAGGTGGAATCGGTACTTGGTAAAGACGCCATGCTCTTTGCAGATTATTTTCAGATAACAGAGGAAGGCAACTGGGAACATGGGCAGAACATTCTTAGGATGACCCCGGATAAGGAAAAAATCCGAAAAAACTTTGGATTAAGTGATGATAAGCTGGAAAACAAGATTGAAGCCTTGAAGATGCAGCTGCTTAAAATCAGAAATAAACGGGAAAAACCTTTCTTAGATGATAAGATGATTCTTTCCTGGAATGCACTTTTACTTAAATCCCTGGTTATAGCTTACCATAGTTTTGCTGATGAATTGTATGCCCGGGAGGCACGTAGTCTTGCCAAATGGATCAGTAAATACATGATAGGGGATGATTATGAACTTACCCGGGTTCGGCGAAACGGCATATCCACAGAGAAGGCCTTTCTGGATGATTACGCCAACACCATTCGGGCCTTGATTTCCGTTTACCAGGTTGATTTTGATGAAGACTGGTTAAAAATGGCACTGGCCCTTATGAAAAGAACGGTGGAGCGTTTCTATGATGAATCCTCTGGTTTTTTTGCCTATCATCAGGCGAAGGATATTCCCACAGAGGCGGTTAATTATGAAACCATGGATGCTGTCCTGCCTTCTTCCAATGCGGTAATGGCAGAGAACCTTCAGCTGCTTTCCTGGTATTTTGAGGAGTATGAGCTGGATGCAATGAGCAACCAGATGGTGGAACAGCTGGCAACGAAGATGATGAAGCATCCGGAATTTTATGGCTTGTGGGGCAAGTTGTTGGTTGAGAAGGTGTATGTTCCTCCTTTATTTGCTTTTAGGGGCGAAAAAGCTTTGGCATATAAAAACAGTATGGCGGGGAAGTATGCGGGTGAAGTTTTCTATGCAGGACATGACCAGGATTCTGAGCTTCCTTTACTGAAAGGGAAAAAGGCAGAGAATCGAACAGCTATATGGATGTGTGTGGGCAAAGTTTGTAAGTCGCCCGTAAATTCACCGGAGGAAGCGCTGAAGCAATTGGCTGAATTTAGAGAGTAGAATTTCAATCTCTCTTTTATTTTGAAATATAACGGAGATTTTTTTATCTTATTCTTGT
>CAYVSF010000437.1:0-3018 GCA_964453775.1 uncultured Bacteroidales bacterium | reverse complement strand
TTAAAGCAACCCTCCAGGCTGTGTCCCGGAATGAAGCCGATTACGTGGTAATGGCTGTGGAAAACAGCATTGCCGGAACAATTCATTCCAATTACACGCTGCTGCGCGACTCCGGTTTGCAAATACAGGGAGAAGTATACCTGCGTATTCGGCAGAACCTCTTCGCCCTAGCTGGTAGCACCATCGAATCAATAGAGCGGGTCTACTCCCACCCAATGGCTATAGCGCAGTGCCGGCGATTTTTTGCATGCCGACCGGAAATCCGACTTATCGAATCGGAAGATACGGCATTGAGTGCAAGAGAAATCGCCCGAAACAAAGAATGCAATTCGGCAGCCATTGCCAGCAAATTAGCCGGTAAAATTTACGGCCTGAACATGCTGGCCAAAAATATCGAAACGCATAAAGAAAATTACACCCGATTTCTGATTCTTGGCAATGAATGCCTAAACCAAAGGTACAATAAGGCTTCGCTGGTCTTTAGCCTTCCCCATGAAAAAGGAGCTCTGGCAAGAGTTTTATCGATTATTGCACATCACGCCATCAATTTAACCAAAATCGAATCGCTTCCTATCCTGGGCGAACCCTGGCATTACCTTTTTTACCTGGACTTAAGTTTCAATGAGTCGGTCAGGTACTGTTCCATGATAAAAGAAATAAAAAATTACTGCTCCCACCTTCAGGTCCTGGGAACTTATCTGCAGGCTACTATGACGACAAAATCAGAAATAAAATAATTTTTCCCCTTCCTATATTTAAGCGGATTCGATGATGCTAACTATATGTTTTATGCATCTTTTCATTGAAAGTTTAAAAGAGCTTTCCCCCAACCAAAATGCTTTTATATCTTTACCTTGAAATCAGCATGAAAATCTTATAACATGAAAACTCCTATCCTGATAATCGCCCTGGCCATGCTCTTCGCTTCCTGCACGGATAAAAATCAGCATAAAAAACTTAATGAAGATTATACCCGCTACGTGAACCCCTTTGTTGGGACCAGCAAGATGGGCCATACATTTCCGGGAGCCACAGCGCCCTTTGGAATGGTGCAATTGAGTCCGCAAAGCAATTTTGTGCCCATGTTCCACGAAGACGGCAGCTACAATGGCCAAACCTACGAATACTGCGCCGGTTACCAGTACCGGGATACAACCATCATCGGCTTTTCCCATACCAATTTTAGCGGCACAGGCCATTCCGACCTGGGCGACTTCCTGCTCATGCCTACCACCGGAGATTTGGTGATGGAACCCCTAAAAACAAAGGAAGGCGAAAAAGGCTTCTATTCGACTTTCGATCATAAGGAAGAGAGTGCAAACCCGGGATATTACAAGGTATTCCTCAGGGATTACGGAATTACAGCCGAGCTAACAGCCAGCGAGCGGGTGGGCATGCACCGCTACACCTTCCCGGCATCGAAAGAGGCACACATCATCCTTGACCTGGTGTACAATGTGTACCATCATGATCATAAAAATGTGTGGACCTTCATCCGCGTGGAAAACGACTCCCTGATTACCGGTTACCGGCAAACTAAAGGATGGGCCCGCACCCGAAAGGTGTTCTTTGCCATGCAGTTTTCCAAAGCTTTTACAAGTTACGGACATGAAAAGTATGATGAAATTGCTTACGACGGCTTCTACCGTCGTTTTGAGCAGAGCCGGAACTTCCCGGAAATGGCCGGTAAAAATATCCGTGCCTATTTCAACTTTGACACAGAGGAAAATGAAAAAATTATGGTAAAAATGGCGCTCTCACCGGTTAGCATGGCAGGCGCGCTTAAAAATATGGAAAGAGAAGTCCCGCAGTTCAATTTTGGGGCGGTACGGGAACAAACCCGGAAAAAATGGAACAAAGAACTGGCTAAGGTAAAAGTAAAAAGCATGGATGCAGATCAAAAAATCAGCTTTTATACGGCCTTATACCATACCATGCTAAGCCCCATTCTATATGAAGATGTGAACGGGCAGTACCGCGGTTTGGATCAAAACATACACGCATCAGAAGGATTCACCAATTATACCATCTTCTCGCTTTGGGACACCTACCGCGCCCTGCATCCCCTTTTCAACATCCTGCAACCGGAACGCAACAACGACATGATAAAATCCATGCTGGCCCACCATGATCAAAGTGTGCACCATATGTTGCCCATCTGGAGTCATTATGCCAGTGAAAACTGGTGCATGATAGGCTACCATGCCACCTCGGTAATAGCTGATGCCATTGCCAAAAATGCAGGCGATTTCGACCGGCAGCGAGCCCTGAAGGCTGCTGTAAACACGGCCAGGGTGGATTACTTTGACGGATTGGGAGAATACATGCAATACCACTATGTTCCCGACAATTTGAGCCACTCTTCGGTTTCCAAAACCCTGGAATTTGCTTATAACGACTGGTGTATCGCACAAATTGCAAAATCGGTTCGAGATACTACTACGCAAAAAAGCTTTACCAAACGCTCTAGCTATTATCGCAATGTTTACGACCCGGGCATTGGATTTATGCGTCCCAGGTTGGCGAATGGAGATTTCAGGAAGGATTTTGATCCCCTGGACACTCATGGACAGGGTTTCATTGAAGGGAATGCCTGGAACTACGGCCTCTACGTTCCCCAAAATATTCCGGCGATGATTGAAATGATGGGCGGAAAGGAAGCTTTTACCGCCCGCCTGGACAGCCTGTTTACCATGAATTTGGCTGATAGCTATATTGCTCACCACGAGGACATCACCCGCGATGGCATCATCGGAAATTATGTACACGGCAATGAGCCGGGACACCATATAGCCTACCTTTACAATTGGACCGGGCATCCAGAAAAAACGCAAAAGCGGGTAAGAATGATCATGGAAAGTATGTACGGTCCGGGTGTGGATGGCTTGTGCGGAAACGATGACGCAGGCCAGATGAGCGCCTGGTACATTTTTAGCAGCCTGGGCTTTTACCCCGTTACGCCGGGTTCGCCGGTGTATGCCATTGGGAGTCCTTTGGTAGAAGAAGCCCTCATCGAGC
>CAYVSF010000436.1:0-3053 GCA_964453775.1 uncultured Bacteroidales bacterium | reverse complement strand
CATTATGTTCGCGATGAAAGAGAGCTTGATGAAGACCAGTTAATACTGATGAAAACCTGGTTTTTGAAATCGATAAGCTATTTTGAAAATGTTGAAGGCCGGTTTTTATATTACCTTGGGAGTCTCCTACAAGAACTGGACAAAGAGCTCATTGAACAGGATGTCTTGGTGCAGTCCGATCTAACCGGCAAGTTGCTTCTTGTAGCGGGAGGAGATGCGCAAGTTCTTGTAAATGGAAAAGATGAGATTTTGCTCAGAGAGGGCATGCTATACGATATGGACACAATTCTTGATAAGGGAAGTGAACGAATAGGAATTCAAAAACCAGAAAGCAGCCGATTATTGGTTTTACCAAGAAATGAACTGATCACTTATGCATTTGATTTTCCGGCCCTTGAAATGGCTGTGGTGCATTGGGTAAGCCAGGAGCTCATAGCAGAAAAAGAACAAATAACTACATAAGTAATTTATAAATCTATGTTTAGAAGATATTATTTGATGGCAAAACGATTTTATATGCGACGGACAACGATTTTTAAGCAGTTGATTTTGAATGTTGTAATTCCCGCAGTGCTTGCACTCCTTATTCTTGGCATATTTAATTATAAGCAGACAAAATCCATTTTGGTAGATTCAATCAATACCAAAAATCAGATTATCTCGGAGGAGATTATTCATATTATGGGGTTCCAGGATGTGGCACTGGAAAGTTTGGAGCAAGGTCTGGCACCGCAAATGGAAGCGTATAGCAATACCCTTGTAAACGAATATTTCAAAAATACCGATAAAATCGATTTTGTTGATTTGGATAAGATTCAGGATGAGCTTGGGATGGATAAGGAGATGATCGACATTTATGTGATCAATAAAGAGGGGATTGTTGTAAACACTACCTTTAAACAGGATCTGGGGCTTAATCTCTTTGAATTTGGAGAAGAGCATAAGCAGATGTTACAGCGGATTCTTGAACAGGGAACTTATGTAAATGAACGCTTTACCATCGAATCCAGTACCAAGCGACTAAAAAAATATACCTATCAGCCTACACTGGACGGTGAATATATCGTTGAGCTTGGAATATATTCCAGGAGGGCCGATGAAATTATTCAATTTGTAAAAAGCACGATTAATGAATTGTCTATCAATCAACCATCGATTGTAAATGCAGACCTATTCATCAACCGGGATGACCCGATTTCTTTAAATCGAAATATAGAGCTGACAGGCGATGAGAGCAGCTTACTTAAAAATAGGTTTACAAAAAGAGATTCCGCTATTATACACACCCGGGAAGACCGCCGGAAGTTATCTTATACCTACCTTTACACGGACAGGGCCAATTCCGATCTGTACAAAGGTGCTGTGATTCGCATTATTGCCGACCGCACACCGGAGGATATTTTGCTTCGAAATGAGCTGCTGAAGTTTTTGGGGATTTTTGGACTGACTATCCTTGTGGTAATTATTCTTCTCTATCGTAAAACAAGGGTAATTACACATCCCATAAAGAAGCTGGTAGACAAGGTAAACCGCATCACGAACGGACACCTAAATGAACGGGCTGATGTGATTGGAAATAATGAAATTACCACGCTTTCGCAGAAATTTAATTCGATGATAGAGGAACTGGAGAGCTACTACAATGAACTGGAGCAAAAAGTAAAAGATCGAACTGCTGAGGTGGTAAGACAAAAAGAAGAAATTGAAATTAAGAACAAGCATATTACCGATAGTATCCGCTATGCAAAACGGATTCAAACCGCCATTCTACCTCCGAACCATTACGTTAAGAAGCTGCTGCCGAGATCTTTCATTCTCTATTTACCCAAAGATATTGTAAGTGGCGATTTCTACTGGATGACAAAAAAGAAAGATCTGGTGATTTATGCTGCTGTTGATTGTACAGGACACGGAGTACCCGGAGCTTTTATGTCCATTGTGGGATACAATCAACTGAATTATGCCGTGGATGTGCGTAAGGCGCGCAATGCCGATACAATTCTGGAGTACCTGAATGAAGGGGTGGTTGAATCTCTTCGAGAGAAATCCAACGGAAACGGTAATGGAAATATGGATGTGGTAAGGGATGGCATGGATATGGCATTGTGTGTAATTGATACGAAAAATATGAAACTTGAATTTGCCGGAGCGAATAACCCGCTTTGTATTGTCCGTGACGGAGAAATGATTCATATTAAAGGAGACCGTCAGTCTATAGGTGGGAACTATGATAAACTCCCTAAATTCACTAATCATGTTATGGATATACAGGAGGGAGACGTTCTCTATACCTTCTCCGATGGATATCCCGATCAGTTTGGTGGCGAGGATGGAAGAAAGTTCATGCAGAAAAAGTTTAGAAAGTTATTGACCGAAATTCATCACCATCCCATAGAAAAGCAGAGACAAATCCTGGAAGATGTTCTTGTGAAGTGGCGGGGAAATGAAGAGCAGGTGGATGATATTTTAGTAATGGGCGTAAGAATTGAATAATTATGGAGAAGAAACAGGCTCACATAGGCGTATACTTTCCTGCTGATACAAGCCGACAGGAAGTTTTAAATGCGAACTGGCAAGGTCGGTTTAAAAAGATGCTGGAAATGAACCTGTATCAACTTACCGGTAAGAAAGTCTTGATTGAACTGCTGGATGCCTTAAACAATAAAGAAGATCTGACTAAAAACCTGGAAAGCTATACAGTTATCCTGCAATTGATTCCCGGGGATGCTATTCAGGAATCGCATTTGTTGCATAATACTCTGTCTGACAAGAGCCTTCTTCAACAGAAATTGTACCAGGTCTTAACCGGACCGGAAGTTTCGATTCCGGAAGAAATGATGTCGGAATCTGCTGGCGTGTTTCATTTCTATGATGAGGGGATGGGCAGACCATTTGACATGGAGCACTATTTTTTCGACAAGAATATATGGCTGAAAATACTGGACTTTTCCAGAAAGTTGAGAAAGAAGATGTTGGATTCGGGGCCGGGTAAAAAGGATTATAAGGCTAGCGTTTATGTAGCCCTAACAACAGCAGATCAGCGCCCCAGCAGG
>CAYVSF010000435.1:0-3069 GCA_964453775.1 uncultured Bacteroidales bacterium | reverse complement strand
CTTGGCAAAATAATCGGGGGCGGATTTCCGGTGGGAGCCTTTACCGGCCGATCAGATATTATGAAAATTTTAGATCCAAATGAAAAGAATTTGCTTTTTCCACACTCGGGAACATTCTCCGCAAACCCTGTTACCATGACTGCCGGTCTTGTGGCTATGGAATATTTTCATCCGCAAGCTGTTCATGATATCAATACATTGACCCAAAAAGCTATAGAGCAACTGGCCGAGGCAATAAAAGTTGCCGGGGTTCCCATGTCAATAACCGGGGCAGGATCCATGTTTCGCTTGCACTTACAGCCTAAAGCTCCTGTCACCTACCGGGAAGCTTACCAACCCACGGAGGTAGAAGCTTTAATCGTTAAAATGTTGGATTATCTCTTCTACGAGGAAAATCTTATGATGATTAATACCCTGGCTTGCATGTTCTCTACGGTGATGACCCAAAAAGAAGTGGATATTTTGACAGAGGCAATGCTGCGAATGTTTAAACTATTTAAACCGGAGATTGAAAAAATCCAAAAGAAATAAATAACTATGAGAGATGTTTATATATGTGATGCGGTAAGAACGCCTGTTGGAAAATTCGGCGGGTCTTTATCTGCTGTTCGTCCGGATGATTTGGCTGCTATTGTCCTTGAAGATTTGAAGAAGAAACACCCTACCATTAATTGGGATGAGGTAGATGATGTTTATATGGGATGTAGTAATCAGGCCGGGGAGGACAACAGAAATGTGGCGAGGATGGCCTTATTACTGGCTGGTTATTCAGAAACAATTCCGGGAATGACGATTAATCGCTTATGTGGATCAGGAATGGATGCTGTGGGAACAGCAGCCAGGGCAATTAGGGCCAATGAGGCCGATCTTATTATTGCAGGTGGCGTGGAAAGCATGTCGCGGGCTCCTTTTGTTATGGGGAAAGCCTCGAAAGCATTCTACCGCAATCAAAAGCTTGAAGACACAACCATTGGTTGGCGATTTGTTAATCCCAGGCTAAATAAAATGTATGGCACTGAATCTATGATAGATACAGCAGAGAACATTGCTGAGGATTATAAAATAAGCCGGAAAGATCAGGATGTTTTTGCTCTGAAAAGTCAGGAGAAAGCCAGGAAAGCCCAGGAATCCGGTCTGCTTGGCGAAGAGATTGTTCCGGTTACGGTGCCGCAGCGAAAAGCAGATCCCCTCGTGGTAGAAAAGGATGAGCATCTAAGAAATACCACATTGGAAAAGCTGGCCGCATTAAAGCCCATTACACGAGCCGAAGGAACAGTTACTGCTGGTAATGCTTCTGGCGTTAATGACGGTGCCGCAGCATTGATTGTAGCATCTGCAGAAGCAGTTAAAAAGTACGGACTTACACCCAAAGTTAAAATTTTGGGCATGAGTACGGCAGGAGTGCCTCCCAGGATAATGGGAATGGGGCCTGTACCAGCGACCAGCAAGCTGATGAAGATGTTGGATTTGCGCATGGACCAGATGGATATTATTGAATTGAATGAAGCTTTTGCATCGCAATCGCTGGCCTGTATTCGCGAATTAGGGTTGGATGATGATGATCCGAGAGTGAATCAACTGGGAGGAGCCATTGCATTAGGACATCCACTGGGAATGAGTGGAGCCCGATTGGTAACAACCGCTTTTCATCAGTTGCAGAGAAACAATTCGCAAAAAGCCCTGTGTACAATGTGTATTGGTGTAGGACAGGGAATTGCCATGGTGCTTGAAAAGGTGTAAATTTAAATAGAAGAGGGGATGAAAGTTTTTAGTGATATTAAGCGGGGAGCAGAAATAATTCAAAAAGGAGACCTTGTGGCTTTCCCAACAGAGACGGTTTATGGTTTGGGAGCAAATGCCTTTGATCCCCTGGCAGTTGCCAAAATATTTGAAACCAAAGAGCGCCCTTCTTTCGATCCGCTAATTGTGCATATTTGTGATATTTCGCAGCTATCCATGCTATATGCCGGAGACGATGAGCGAGTGGTGAAACTTGCAAAAAGTTTTTGGCCGGGACCATTAACCCTGGTATTACCGAAAAAGGAAGCGGTGCCGGGAATTGTCACTTCAGGCCTCGATACGGTTGCAGTACGCATGCCTGCCAATCAAATTGCACTCAAGCTTATTGAACTTTCGAAAACCCCATTGGCTGCACCAAGCGCCAATAAATTCGGCATGATAAGCCCCACCGATGCTGCTCACGTGAAAAAACAGTTTCCGCAGGTGTTTACCATTGATGGTGGTCGAACCAATGTGGGTATTGAATCCACTGTTATTACACTCAATGATGATGGTTTTGAGATATTACGACCAGGCTTTATTACTGCAGAGGATTTGGAAGTGGTTGTTCCACGTTCAAAGCAAAAACCTGCTGAGACCCATTTAAAAGCCCCGGGTTTGCTCAAATCGCATTATAGTCCACGAAAACCTATGTACATTGCAGATGATCCCTGTCTAAAGCTGAAGGAGGCCTCAAAAGGTGGATTAATTTCTTTTGGAATACCCGGGGAAGATTGTCCTTATGCGAAGGTCGAAGTGCTTTCTAAAACCAGGGACCTGAAAGAAGCGGCTGTAAACTTGTTCAATGCCATGCATACGCTGGATGATTCGGATGTTGAATACATTGTTGCCGAATCGGTTTCGGAAGAGGGTATAGGCATTGCCATAATGAACAGACTGATTAAGGCGGCTTATCCGGATAAATCGAAATAGGAAATACCAGAGGGAAAAAGCTATTAGAGCAAATTTTTAAAAATAAAGACCCGATCGTTTGCGTTTTCGAGGAGCTGCAAATCATAGGTTTTGGAAATATAATCAAAGGTATCATGATGATAAAAGCAAACATGCGTAATATCATCGGCATAATTCCATCCGGAGAAAGCACTTTCATCTTCCCAGTTTTGGGTCATGACAATCAAAAAACCATTGGGTTTTAGCAGACTTTTTATGGTGGTAATTTCTTTCTTCGGATTAAAAAAATGTTCAAAGCATTCGGTTGCGAAAATGAAATCGTATTTCTTCTCTGATAGTTTTGGAAAGAAAATGGGATCATAATCATCGCAAGCATAT
>CAYVSF010000434.1:0-3072 GCA_964453775.1 uncultured Bacteroidales bacterium | reverse complement strand
GAGGTGGTACGCGATCAAACCCAACTGCTGGACTACACCATCCACAATCTGGGCCAAACATTGTGGATGGGTGCCTTGCTGGCATTCTTCATCATGATCGTTTTCTTACGGGACGTACGTTCGCCCCTCTTAATCGGGATCAGTATTCCCACCTCCCTCATTCTGAGTGTTCTCTTCTTTTACCTGATGAACATGTCCATCAACATCATCTCCCTTTCCGGTTTGGTGCTGGGCATTGGAATGATGATCGACAACTCCATCATCGTCATCGACAACATTAGTCAGCACCTGGAACGCAGGAAGCCCCTCTTGCAGGCCTGTGTGGATGGTACCAATGAGATTATCCGGCCTTTGCTAAGTTCTGTGCTTACCACCTGTGCCGTCTTCCTGCCCCTGATTTTCATTAGCGGGATGGCGGGAGCCCTGTTTTACGACCAGGCCGTGGCAGTCAGCATCGGGCTTTTTAGCTCTTTTATTGTTTCCATCACCCTTATTCCGGTCTATTTTAAACTCTTCTACCAATCCCGGCGGGAAGGAAAAAAGGTGGCTATTCGAGCTTTGCCCAAAGGAAACTATGGCGAAATTTATGAAAAGGGCTTATTTCTGATATTCAGGAAGCAGGGATGGATGCTCCTGCTCGTTCTCCTGCTCATGGCCGGTGGAATTTTTAGCTTCAGCAAACTTCATCGCAGCCAGTTGCCCGAAATCCGCCAGGACGACTTCTTCCTAAGCATCGACTGGGAGGAAAAAATCCATGTGGAAGAAAATGCACAACGCAGCCTGGATCTCCTGCATGCCTTCGACAGCCTCATTGAAACCCATGCGGTATATGCCGGGAGTCAGGATTTCCTGATGCAACAGGGAAGCATGCATTCCGCCAGGGAAGCAGAAATTTACCTGCTTGCCAAATATCAACCTAAAGCACTAAAAACCAAGCTGGCCAATTGGCTACAGAAGCACTATCCCAACGCGCGGTTCGACTTTCGCCCGCCTGAAAATATTTTCGAGCGCCTCTTCAGCAACAACCAGGCCATGCTTGAAGCGCAGGTGATTCCCATGGAAAAAGGCCAGGGACTACGCCTAAAAAAGCTGCGCAGCTTCCTGGATGAGCTCCCTGCCACTTCCGAATCATCACAGAAAAGCATTCCGGTGGAAGAGCATTATGAAATTGCCCCCGACAATCAAAAACTGCTTTTATACAAAGTGCAACGTCAGGAACTGATGAAGGTGCTGCAAAGCCTTTTCAACCAATACCAGTTAACCGAGATAAAAAGCAGCCAGGAGTACTTCCCCGTAATTTTGGGACAGGCATCGTCCGGTTTCCTGCGACAGCTAAAAGAAAGCAGCGTAAACAATAGCGATGGCATTGCCATTCCCGTGAGGGAACTGGTGGATTTAAAGCTGGCCGGGGATTTTAAGACCCTGCATGCCGGAAAAGCAGGAGAATATTACCCCTTAGACTTTGCCATAGCAAAAGAAGACGTAGAGCGGGTGCAGAACAAGCTGGAAGCCCACGCCGAAAAGTACCCCGGGTTTGATCTGCACTGGACAGGCAGTTTCTTTGCCAATCAGCGTATGCTGAAAGAAATCAGTCTTATTCTGTTGATTTCTCTCCTCCTGCTCTACTTTATTCTGGCCGCCCAGTTTGAATCCTTAAGCCTGCCTTTAATTGTCTTGCTGGAAGTACCGGTGGATATTGGCGGAGCCCTGCTCTTTTTGGCCCTATTTGGGGAAGGTTTAAATATCATGTCGCTCATAGGAATGATTGTCATGACCGGAATCATCATCAACGATTCCATCCTGAAAATAGATACTATTAACCGGCTGCGGCAGGAAGGTTACTCCCTGTTGCATGCCATTTTTACCGGAGGCAGAAGGCGCCTAAAGCCCATTCTGATGACCAGTTTGACCACCATCATGGCCATGGTTCCCTTCCTGTTTATTTCGGGTATGGGTTCCGATTTGCAAAAGCCCCTGGCCGTTGCCGTAATTGGGGGAATGTTTGTGGGAACCCTGGTGAGCCTCTACATGATTCCCCTGGTGTATTACTATCTGAAGCGAAAAAATCAGAAAATCAATACAAACTAAAGAAATGTACTAAATGATAAAACAGATAATTAAATATATTTTTGGATTTATTTTATTGGTTTTTCTTTCCATCGTGCTTCGCATATTTGTATTCGAACTTTTCCATATACCTTCCTCTTCAATGGAGAATACCCTATTGAAAGGAGATAAAGTTATCGTAAACAAAATTAGTTATGGCCCTTTGGTTCCCTTATCAAAAAAAGACATTCCCTGGCTGGGAATATTCTTTAATAGTGAAAAAAGTAGATGGAAAAGAATCAAAGGATTCAAAAAGATAGAAAGAAATTCCATCATCGTTTTTCATCACCCTAATAAAAAAGATATTTACATAAAAAGATGCGTAGCTCTACCTGGAGACAAGGTAAAACTTGAAAAAGAAAATATTTATATTAATGGCAGATTATGCCCGTCATCAGGCACTATAAAAAACGATTATTACATTTATTGTTCTCACAGGAAAAACCTGGAAGAGTACCTCATTAAACATAAAATTTATTGGTCCTATAGCGGTCACAATCCTGAAAGAATTGAATTAAGCAAAAAAGAGAAACAGCAACTTTTAGAAGATAAAATGATTGATTCAGCAGTTTTTGCAAGCAGTAAACTAGAAAACAACTACCTGAATAACAGCAATATCATCACAAAGCTAAATCCTAAAAACAACAAAAAGAGTTCAAAGGAGAGGCATTGGTTGCTCACAGATGACCTCTTCAATATTCAAAATTTATATATTCCAGCCAGGGGCGATTCCATAAAAATTACCCAGGAAAATTATTCGTTGTATGCGGCTATTTTGAAAAAAGAATCTGGATTTTCTAGTTTTAAAAATATACAAAATCAACATTATACCTTCAAGGAAGACTATTATTTTGTTTTAGGAGATAATCGACATATAAGCTACGATAGCAGACATTGGGGATTTGTGCCTGAAGATAACATTATTGGCAAAGCTACAAGATTACTTTTTTCTAGCAATTCCGGAAA
>CAYVSF010000433.1:0-3075 GCA_964453775.1 uncultured Bacteroidales bacterium | reverse complement strand
GAACATCAGCCGGAGCTACAATTATGGGCTCTTATATGGTAAGAGGAGACACAGGCGGAAACACTATTATGATGGGCGATCATGAAAAAAGCTTTGGATTCCTGAAAAATACAGCCATCGATCAACATCTACTGGCCCGTAATCGCCATTTCGACATGTTTGAAGTGCTTAGAGAAAAGCCGGAATTACTTGGAATAGGCCTGGATGAAAACACGGCCATCATCGTGAAAAATAATCAGATTGAGGTGGCAGGGGAAAGCTTTGTAGCAATTTACGATGGAACAAGGTGGTCAGAAGAAAGAGATACCATCTACACCTTATCCGCAAATAAAGAAGAATTTTACTTCATCAAACCCGGAGACAGGTATGATTTAAAAAATCGAAAAATTATTTTAAAATAATTTATCCGGGCAAGCAACCTTTTCTAATGGTTCACCATCATTTAAGAAAGCACTTTAAAACAGTTACAATTTAAAAAATTGGGCTTATTGCTGTTCTTTGTGCTAATCAGACATACCTGTACATCGGGCTGCTTGAAAAGGCAGCCTTTTTTTTGTAAGCTTGTACAGAATGGTTAGAAAAAACAAAATACGATCAATAAAAGCATTTACGAAGAGCTTTGGATATGCACTAAAGGGATTCCTTTTCATGCTAAAAGATGAGAGAAACTTCAAAGTACAGTTATTCATTGCACTTATTGCGCTGGCATTGGGCATATACTTCCCCCTTCAAAACATAGAGTGGATCCTGCTAATTCTATGTATAGCCATGGTCTTAAGCGCTGAAATGATAAACACTGCAATGGAACGCATTATTAATGAAATCCATCCTAACTACAACAGTAAAGCCAAAGCTATTAAAGACATAGCTGCCGGAGCTGTTTTGGTTCTAAGCATAGCCAGTCTTATAATTGGCTTGATTATTATCATCCCTTACTTCCTTGCAATTTTATCCTAATTTAACATACTCAAAACATCCTTTAATCATATAAAATAATCCGTTCGTCATAAGGGCTGCCCTATCCTGCAACCTATAGCTAAACCTCCCGTAAATTTAATCAGTCAATAGGATAAAACCATCAAGCCAAAATGCTGGAAAGAAAATTACGCAAAATAGAAGACGAGGAATGGAAATCAATTCCCTTTGCCGATAAACACTACGAGATAAGCAATTACGGAAGGGTTAAAAGTTATTGTTACGATAAAAAGTATGGCAAAATATTGAATCCTGGAATTACAAAGGGTTTCCAAACAGTAACCTTCAAATCAAATGGGAAGAAAAAAACCTTTTTGGTACATAAGCTAGTAGCAGAAATGTTTGTAAACAAAAACAATAAAAATCAAGTTATTGCTATTCACCTCGACTGGAACAAGAAGAACAATTATTATAAGAACCTGAAATGGGTAACAAAAGAGCAGGCGTATGATCGGATTATGCCACGTTTAAAAGAGATCAATAAAATTAAAAACAAAGGTATTGTAAGAAATTCGAAACTTAAACCCGAGGATGTTGCCGTTTTAAAATCGATGCTCTCAAGAGGTGTAAAACAAAACGTAATAGCGAAGCTATTTTCCATTTCAGAAATGCAGGTAACCCGTATAAAACGTGGAGAAAACTGGGCAAGAATAAAGGCTACGTCAGAAAGTTAGCATAACAATCCTAAGCATCAAAATCAGAAGAGGCCACCCGAAAGGGTGGCTTTTTCGCTTTAATTCTTATCATACCTTTAAACATGTAAATGCAAAGACCAGTTTGGCAGGTTATTTGATAAAGAAAAAATAATCTTAAACAAAATGCGTTTATTTGCATGTATGATTCTATTAACGAACACCCACTGACATGAAAACAAAACTTAAAAAGCTGGCTTTCTTAGCTTTAATAATGCTCCCTGTCTTCAGTTTTGCACAAGAAGAAGAAGAAATTCAAACTTTATTTGCGAAAAAACCAGTTAAAATCTCCGGATTTGGCGGTCCTGTTGTTAATGTAACTTCTATGAAAAACGATTTTGCTTTGGTTCATGGATTTTCAGGTGCCGCATTATTTAACCAAAAATTTTATGCGGGATTTTATGTGAGGGAATTGGAAAATGAATTCAGCCGCCATTTTATAACAGGAAATTCATACGATTTTTATTTCAATCACAGAGGACTATTGTTGGGATACATTTTTATGCCTAAAAATGTGCTGCATTTTAATATTGGGCTACAAGCAGGAAAAGGAGAATTGGAATATGAAGATCCACTGACATACAATTGGTACTATGATGATTTTGTGCTGATTCTACAACCTTCGATTGAAGCAGAAATCAATCTGGCAAAATTCATGCGAATAGGTGTGGGTGTGAATTTCCGCTTTCTAAACGATATAAATGAAATTCCGGGTTTTAGTAATGGCGACTTTTCCGATATAGGAGGACAAGTTAGCTTAAAGTTCGGTTGGTTTAAATAGATAATCCCTTGCTACCCCAAAAACCGTTTCGGCAATGCTTCTATTAGGCATTGTTTTGAAGCGGTTTTTTATCATTTTTATGATTTGGGCTTCCTAAGTTTTATCGTAAATTTGATAAGTTTAAAAAACTATCCGTTTAGCATCAATAAAAATTACGCTCTGTGAAAAAAAATATTGCAGTTGTCGCCGGAGGAAATTCATCGGAATATGTAGTTTCACTAAATAGTGCTGCTGAAATAGCCAAAGTCATCGATAAAGAAAAATACAATGTTTACACAGTTGTTATCAGAGAGGAAGAATGGCTGGTAAGGAGCGAACTATTTTGCGACCTGGTTCTTTCCAAAGAAGATTTTAGCTTTACTTTCAACAACCAAAAAACAAAATTTGATTGCGCCGTCATTATGATTCATGGAACGCCGGGTGAAGATGGCATTCTCCAGGGGTATTTTGAAGCCCTTGGAATTCCTTACACCTCATCGGGTGTTTTAGCTTCTGCACTAACTTTCAACAAATTATTTTCGAAGCAATACGTTCAAAGTTACGACATTCCCCTTGCCAAATATGTTTATCTTTCCAGCAAGAACAATATAGATACAAAAGAAATCATAAACTACCTGGGGCTGCCCT
>CAYVSF010000432.1:0-3084 GCA_964453775.1 uncultured Bacteroidales bacterium | reverse complement strand
TTGAGCAAACATGCGAAACTTATACGCTCCCGAATGGGCTTTCATGAGCTTTCAAAAGATGTTTGCAGCCGCAATGGATTTATCCTTCTTGAGCTGCAGGGAGAACCGGAGAAGTGGAAATTACTGGAAGCCGAACTGGAAACTATTGGGGGCATCCAGGTGAAAGATATGCATTTTACATTCTGATTTAAACACTAAAACCAGATATTATGGCAAATCAAACCAGAATTTTAGGCGTATTAATTACCGACAGGAAAAAAGAAGCCGGCAAGGTACAGGAAATTCTTACACAATTCGGATGCTCTATCAAAACCCGACTGGGATTGCATGAAGTGTCTGATGAGCACTGCTCTACAAGTGGATTAATCCTCCTGGAGCTCACTGGCGATTCCAAAGAGATGGATAAGCTGGAAAAAGAGCTCGACCAGGTGGCGGGTATCCAGCTGAAGAAAATGATATTTGATGCTTAAATCCTTTAAGGCTGCCACCCGGCAGCCTCTTCTTATTCATACCTTAGCGATTGCGCAGGATTCATTATTGCTGTTCTATACGATTGATACACCACTGTTAAAATGGTTAGGATAGCCACCACAAGCAATGGCAGGATGAAAATATGTGCCGATAAAGCGGTGCGGGTGGCAAAATTATTGAGCCATTGATTGAGGGCATAATAGCCTACCGGAATAGATAATATAAAGGCCAGTAGCATCAATTTTAAGTAATCGGAAGACAACAGTCGAAGTACGTCATAGATTCTGGCACCCAGGGTTTTTCTTATGCCAATTTCTTTGGTGCGTTCGGTTGCGGAATAGGCGGCCAAACTGAGCACGCCTAGAAATGTAATCAGAATGGATAAAAGGGAGAAAACTGCGAAGACACTTCCCATGCGGGTTTGATTATCGTACTGCTGTTCGTAGAAATCTTCCAGGAAAAAATATTCCATCGGATTGCCCGGGAAAAAGCTTTCATACTGCAGGGCAAGCTGTTCTTTTAATTTATCGAATTGATCGCCTTGGTAAAGCACCGAAAAATAACCCTCCATGCGCCTTGCCAGGCGGAATACTTGCGGTTCAAAAGCCTGTTGCGGGCTTTGTTGGTGAAAGTTTTGTATCACACCAATGACTTTGGCTACATATCCATCAAAGTTTATTGCTGCTCCAACAGCTTCCTCCGGCGATGAGAACCCAATTTCTTCCGCTGCCAGTTGGTTTAGAATGATGGCATTTTTATCGGAAGGGTGTGCTCGTGAAAAATTTCTACCCGAAATAAGGTGATTTTGGTAAACATTCATATACTGATAATCCAAATCAGTAACTCTGCAATTGATGGCATCTGTGGGATCGGTTCCCACTCTGTGGATACCGCCACGATTAAACATATTGTGTTTTCCCGGAATTACCGAACTATAACTTATATGCCTGATGAAAGGGTACTTGATTAGTTCTTCCTTAAACGCTTCCCGTTTTTGCAGAATATCCGCATTGCCAACAGAAGGTGTTTTGATTACCAGTACATTGTCTTTGTTGAACCCGGTTTCCTGCGCATGCAGATGGTTGAGCTGCTTAAAGACCGTTAGGGTGGCGGCAAGAAGTAGGAATGACATGAAAAATTGAAAACTTACCAATGATTTCTTAAGCACTTTGCTGCTGCGGGAAGTTGAGAACTTTCCCCGTAAGCTGCTTGTGACTTTTCGTGTAAATAATCCCCAAACCGGGTAGGAGCCAGCCAGGACAATTCCCACAAAGGAAATGAAGAAGATTTTCCACCAAAACCAGGAGAATTGCCAAATGGATAGACCGGCGGGGAGGCCTGTGAGCCGGGCAAATGCAGGAAAAACAAGCTCTACAATGGCAAGGGCCACCAGCAAGGCCATGCTGTTCACTAGCAGGGATTCAAAAAGAAACTGGGCCGTCATTTGCCGTTTTCTGCTGCCCAGAATCAGTCGTAAGTTGATTTCATCGGAGCGGTTCAATGCGTTTATAGTAAATAGGTTAAGGAAATTGATCCAGGCTACAATGATGATAAACCAGGCAATGATCCGTAGAAAGATGATGTTGTTTTCATTGCCATTGGCCTCCAGTTCGTGCATGTAGTGCGAATTGAGGTGGATGTCTTTAACAGGCTGCAGCTGGTAACCCATGCGCAATTTGTATTGCTTCATGAAATTGCCCAGCTCATCGTCTACAATGCTTTTTAGCTGCTGATCGATGGCAGATTTTTCCACGTCTGGTGCGGTGCGGATGTAAGTATAAAAACCGCTGTAGATCCATTGGTAGCGAAAATAGTTCTCGCCCATCATCTGCTCCAGGGTGACAAAAGAAAAGAAGGCTTGTGCTGTGAAATGATGGTTGGGCGTTTTGTCTTTGAAAATGCCTGTTATTTGAAAGCTTTGTTTTCCGTCTAATTCAAGGCTTTTGCCAAGTGGATCCGTTTCGCCAAAGAGCTTGTTTGCCAGGCTTTCGGATATGACCATGGTATGTGGTTCTTGGAGCAAATTGCTTCCATTTTGATTTTTTACCTCATATGAAAGCAGATCCAAAATAGCAGGTTCTGCGTAAAAAAGGCCTTCCTCCCTTAAAAAGGTTTCTTTATGGGAAAGTACCCCTTTGGTTTTATACATTTTTCCGGCCTCGGTCACCTCGGGCATGCGCTCTTTTAAAATGGGTCCTACGGCCGGACAGGCTGAGGCAAACTGCACCAAATCGCCGTTTTCGCTTTCCCGCTCGTAGAGCACCCGGTATAAGTTTTGACGGTTTTTATAAGATTGATCATAGCTCAGTTCATAGCGGGTGTAATGCGATATGAGCAACGTGGCCGCAATCCCTACAGCAAGGCCTGCTATGTTTATGATGGAAAGAAATTTATTTTTTATGATTTGCCGGTAGGCTGCAATCAGGTAGTTTCGTAACATCTTTTCTAAAATACTGGTTCATATAATTTAATAGATGGAAGCATTAAGCGAAAGTTTAATGGATTTTTAAAATTTACTATCTTAGTTTCATCATTCTTCTTTTTAATAATGAAACGAACGTTTTTTAGTGTATTGCTGATTTTTGCTTTCTTTTATGGCTATGGCCCGGTACG
>CAYVSF010000431.1:0-3089 GCA_964453775.1 uncultured Bacteroidales bacterium | reverse complement strand
CAGGGAGTTAAAAAAATTAAAAAACAACTTTGAAAGCAATTTTGTAAATAGCAAAAGTACCATTGCCAGTCGTGCCAGCACCCTGGCTACAAACTACACCTATTTTAAAGATGCCAACCTCATCAATACCGAATTGGAAAAGTACATGGCGGTAACCAAGGAAGATATCCAAAGGGTAGCCAAAAAGTACTTCAACAAAGACAATCGTGTAGTACTTTACTATTTACCCGAATCGCAAAAACAATAAAAACCAGCAAAAGAAAAATCAATCATGAAAAATAAAATATCCGTATTATTTATATTGCTTCTGGCCCTGTTTGTTGGAACAGAAGCAAACGCGCAAATCGATCGCAGTGTTCGCCCCGAAGCAGGAACTGCTCCAGAAATAACCATTGGTGAACATCAATCATTTACGCTGGACAACGGTCTGAAAGTAATCGTTGTGGAGAACCATAAAATCCCAAGGGTTTCCTATCAACTGCGAGTGGATGTAGATCCTGTAATGGAAAACGATGCCATAGGTTTTGTAAGCATGGCTGGCGACCTGATGGGTTCGGGCACCAAAAACAGAAGCAAACAGGAAATTGATGAGCAAATCGATTTCATCGGTGGAAACCTTTCAACATATGGAAATGGTATTTATGCCTCTTCACTCACTAAACACAGCGATGAACTGCTGGAACTGATGTCGGATGTACTGTTAAATCCTACATTTCCGGAAGCAGAGCTTGAAAAAAACAAAAAACGAACCATTTCCGGACTTGCAGCATCCAAAACCCAGCCTTCTGCTATTGCTTCAAGAGTGATGCAACGCATTCGTTTTGGTGAAAATCACCCTTATGGTGAAATCCAAACCGAAGAGAAGGTAAAAAACATTACTCGCGACCATTGTGTGAACTATTACAACAGCTATTACAGGCCAAATGCTTCCTATCTTGTAATCGTGGGTGATATCAGCCTAAAAGAGGCCAAAACCAAGGCTGAAAAATACTTTGGGAGCTGGGAAAAAGGCGAAGTACCCAGTCATGAGTATAAACTTCCCCAAGCACCTGAAAAGACAAAAGTTGTTATGGTACACCAGGATGGAGCAGTGCAGTCGGTTGTTCATGTCACCTATCCGCTGGAACTCACCCCTGCTCACAAAGATGTGATTCCTGTTCGTTTAACCAACGACATTTTAGGTGGTGGTGTATTCTCGGGCCGCCTGATGCAAAACCTTCGTGAAGACAAAGGCTATACATACGGCGCCAGAAGTTATATCAGCACCGATGAACTGGTAGGTTATTTCGATGCCAGTGCAGAAGTGGGCACAGATGTTACACCAGATGCTGTAAATCAATTCCTTATCGAGATGCGCCGCATGCGCGATGAAAAAGTTACAGAGGAACATCTGAATTTGGTGAAAAGTGTCCGCACCGGCTCTTTTGCCCGTTCACTGGAGCGCCCGCAAACCATCGCCAACTTTGCCCTCAACACCGAACGCTATAACCTTCCTGAAGATTATTATGCCAACTACCTGAAAAACCTGGATGCTGTAACCGTAAACCAGGTGCAGGAAATGGCTAAAAAATACATCCTTCCCCAGCACAGTTATATTATCGTGGTGGGCGACAAGGAAAAACTCCTGAAAGAACTAAAAGCATTTAGTGCAGATGGAGAGGTTCTTCTGGTTGATGATTATGGAAATCCGGTGGAAAAAGCTGCCGAAATAGACAAGGACATGACCGCCGAAAAAGTCTATAACATGTACTTCGAAGCCATTGGTGGAAAAGAAAAACTGGAAAATATCCAGGACATCAAACAGGAAGCTTCTACCAGTATGAGTGGCATGACCCTGAATATGGTAACCTACAAAAAAGCTCCCAATAAATACAGAATGGAAGTGCTAATGAATGGCAACGTGATGAGTAAGCAGGTGTTCGACGGAGAAAAAGGCCGCGTAACCGGCCCACAAGGCTCCCAGGAACTGCAGGGCGAGCAACTGGAACAAATGAAGTACCAGGCCACCATGAACCAGGAACTGAAGTATGATGAGCTGGGTGTGGAAATGACCCTGAAAGGCATTGAAAAAGTGAATGGAAAAGATGCTTATAAAGTTGAGGTGATTACAGCCAATGGCAACAAATTCTATGACTTTTTCGATACAGAAACCGGCCTGAGGTTGCAAACCAAAACAACCCAGCAAACCCCACAGGGAGAATTTACACAGGTGCAAACATTTACAGATTACAAAGAAGTGGATGGCATCAAATTCCCATTCACCATCAGTACTTCAGGTATGCAAAACATTACCCTGAATATTGATAATATTGAAATCAATAAAGGAATCGAAGACAGTGTTTTTGAATAGATTCTAATCGTTATTTCAACAAACAAGAAAAGCAGCTCTGAATGGGAGCTGCTTTTTTTATGCTAGTTTCTGATAGTCGCTTTATCAAGGGCTGTCTCTCTACAATAACTAAAAGCTGTTCTTCTTTTTCGCTTTAAAGCTTTGTATAGGTCGAATATTTGGGAAACAACTGGCTCAAGGCTAAAAAGACGACGAATGATGCAGAAATGCCAAAAATGTTGGGATCCAATCCCAATGGAAGATTTGCATTCATCTCTGTAAGGATAAGCGTGGTAGAACCGCCCACCATCATGGCCCAAATAGCGGCAAGGCTGTTCTTTCGTTTACCAAAAAAGGCCCCCAGGAGCGGGATGAACAAGCCGGAAACCATAAAGGCATAGGAATAGAGCATCAATTCCAGCACATTTTCCATTTTCAGGGCCAGCAGTAAAGCCAGCACACCTATGATAAGCGTAAGAATTTGCGACAGGCGCAAAACTTTCTTGTGGTCATCTTTGATGGGAAAAATACGGCTTAGTATATCTGTCAACACATTCCCCGAAGCCGCCATCAGACAACTGTCGGCGGTAGACATGATAGCAGAAAAGTAGGCCGACATCATCAAGCCCATCAGTCCAACAGGAAGAATGGTACGCAACAAAAGGGGAAGCCCCATTTCCGGGTCGATGCTTTCGAAGGTGGCATACCCCAGGCTGGCAAACATGCCTTCATCGAGAGCTACCCTGGAAAAAAGACCCAG
>CAYVSF010000430.1:0-3094 GCA_964453775.1 uncultured Bacteroidales bacterium | reverse complement strand
TTTTTTTTTTTTTTTTTTTTTCACAAATTTGTTTGAGCATTTAGAAAACCACAGAATTTTTTAAAGTCATAATTTTAAATGGATAACAACAGGCATCAGGAAATTTGGAACAATTGTTTACGCATTATTAAAGACAATGTACCATCGATCAGTTTTAGAACTTGGTTTGAACCCATCCAGCCACTCAAGTTAGAAAATAACATTCTAACTATACAGGTACCCAGTCCTTTCTTCTATGAATATCTTGAAGAGCAATATATAGATATTCTGCGCAAGACGCTGCGTAAAGAACTTGGTGCAAATGCCAAACTGGAATATAGCGTTGTTATGGAAAATAGTGTTTATTCCAATAACAAGCCTTATACGGTTAAATTTCCTACCAATAACAAAACAGAACTTAAAAACAAACCTGTTTCAGTTCCCTTGGGCTCAGAGGAAAATACAATTAAAAATCCTTTTGTTATTCCCGGCATTAAGAAATTGCATGTTGACCCCAGATTAAATGCCGACAATAATTTCTCCAATTTTGTTGAAGGTGAATGTAACAGGTTGGCACGCTCTGCTGGAAGTGCAGTTGCCGAAAACCCTGGTGGGACTGCCTTTAATCCGCTTTTTATTTATGGAGACTCTGGTTTAGGAAAAACTCATCTTTCCCAGGCTATTGGAATTAAGGTAAAGGAAATATTCCCCGAAAAAACAGTCCTCTATGTAAATGCGAATAAGTTTCAGACACAATTTGTGGAATCTGTTAGAAATAACAATAAGAATGATTTTCTACACTTCTATCAAATGATTGATGTGCTTATCATTGATGATGTGCATGAATTTGCCGGAAAAGAAAAGACTCAGGATGTATTCTTCCATATCTTTAATCACCTTCATCAATCCGGTAAGCAGCTTATTTTAACATCGGATAAAGCACCGGTTGAAATGCAGGGCATGGAGCAACGTCTTCTCTCCCGCTTTAAGTGGGGATTATCTGCGGATTTACAGGCCCCTGATTTTGAAACACGCATAGCTATTCTGCAGCAAAAGATCTACCATGATGGTATCAATATAGAAGAAGAAGTTATAAAATACATTGCATCGCATATCACATCAAACATTCGTGAACTGGAGGGTGCACTTATCAGTTTGCTGGCACAATCCACCCTTAACAGGAAGGATATTACACTGGAACTGGCCAAGCAAATGATAGACCGCCTGGTGAAAAATTCCAAGAAAGAAATTTCTGTAGATTATATTCAAAAGGTGGTTTGCGATTATTTCAATTTATCCCCGGATATGTTGCAATCCAAAACAAGGAAACGGGAAATTGTACAGGCACGACAAATCGCTATGTTCTTTTCAAAGAATCTTACAAAATCTTCCTTAGCTTCAATAGGAGCTCAAATTGGAGGAAAGGATCATGCTACGGTCTTGCACGCCTGTAAAACCGTCAATAACTTAATGGATACAGATAAACGGTTTAAAACACAAATTGATGCCATTGAGAAAAAACTAAAAGTTTAATAATTAAAAAAACAGGTTCTTTTTAGAACCTGTTTTTTTTATCCAAATAAAACGTATTTTTGTGCAATTTGGTTTTTTATTAATAAATGAAGCATGCCTGAATTAGTTTACAGTTACAATCATAAACACTTATTTCATACATGCTTTCCAGACTGGTTTAAATTCGAAAAAGAAGGACAAAAGCAAAGAAAGAATTACAAATGAAATGATATATCTCTTATTAAGCATTATCTCCTCCACCTCTATTTTCGTCATATTCAAATTTGTCGACAAATACAAAGTTTCCACCTTCGATGTCATCATCATTAATTATTTAATTGCCTCCACCCTTGGTTATCTAATTTCGGATTATAGCAATGTTGATATTCTTCCCCTTCATAAAAATGGATGGCTTCCTTACGCCTTCATTATCGGGATACTATTTATTATTATGTTTGTCATTGTGGGAAAGTCATCCCAAAAAGTAGGCATTGCAATTACTACAGTAGCCAGTAAAATGTCGGTGATTACACCTATTCTTTTCTCTATCCTTTACGATCCTGCAGATCACCTTACGATAAAAAAGAGCATAGGCATCTCAATTGCTCTTCTGGCTGTATTTCTAACGATTTATAGAAAGCGAAAAATTGATTTCGATCCACATCATTTATATCTACCCATATTGCTTTTTATTGGAATGGGAATTGTAGATTCAGTCATTAAATTTTCCCAGCATAATTACGTAAGTGATGCCCTTTCCCCACTATTTACTGCAATTCTTTTTACTATTGCAGCAATTACAGGTTTAACTACAAATCTGATACGAAAAAACTCATTTATAAATCTCCTGAATAAGGGAGTTCTCTTTTGGGGAATACTGCTTGGTATAAGCAATTATGGGAGCATATATTTTCTGATACGGGCATTAAACCATAAAACCGAAATAGGAATTCCACTGGATGGTTCGATTGTTTTTGGTATGAATAACCTGGGTATTGTAGGATTATCCGTATTAATCGGCCTGTTCTTCTTCCGGGAAAAACTTACCCGGTTAAACTGGATAGGAATCCTGCTCTCATTTGTTGCTATCTATATTTTATCGCAATATTGATGAACAAAAAGATAGAAAAATATAAAACCATAAGCGCTCACGCCGAAGGAATCTATAAAGAAAAAGGCAGTAAATTTATTGCCCATGCCCTGCCTGTTCAAAGTGAAAAAGAGATTCAGGAAGAACTGGATAGATTACGTGGGAAATACCATGATGCCAGGCACCATTGTTATGCCTACCGTTTAGGCCCGGAAAAAAAAATATACCGGGCCAATGATGATGGTGAACCATCAAGCTCAGCAGGTAAACCTATTTTAGGGCAAATAAAATCCTTTGAACTTACAAATATTCTAATTGTGGTCATTCGGTATTTCGGAGGCATTAAACTTGGGGTTGGAGGCTTAATTCAAGCTTACAAAACTGCTGCAGAAGAGGCAATAAGGAATGCCAAAATAATTGAAAAAAAATTGCATGATATCTACCGTGTATCCTTTGAATATTCCGAAATTAACGAAGTAATGCGGATACTAAAGGAAGAAAATGCAAATCAAA
>CAYVSF010000429.1:0-3106 GCA_964453775.1 uncultured Bacteroidales bacterium | reverse complement strand
AATATTTCGCAGATGTAAAAATCACCGGCAACAATATCATTGAACGCCTGTATGCCGATTACATGCCTGTGCCTTTCCTTTCCCTGATTATTGATGATTGCATTGCCAATGCAAAGGACTACAATGCCGGCGGGGCACGCTACAACACCAGCTACATCCAGGGTGTAGGACTGGGCAGTATCAGCGACAACTTAACAGCACTGCGCTACCATGTATTTGAAAAGCAAAGCCTGTCCATGGAGGATGCACTAATGGCCCTGTATGAAAACTTTGAAGGGCATGACGATCTGCGCAGAAAACTCATTTATGACACCCCAAAATATGGGAATGATGACAACTATGCCGATCAGCAAGCCGTGGAGGTATTCAATGCCTTCCATGCCTCTATCGACGGACGCAATTCGGCAAGGGGAGGAAAATTTAGAATCAATATGCTGCCCACCACCAGCCATATTTATTTTGGCAGTGTAATTGGTGCCATGCCCGACGGCCGCAAAGCCGGTGAGCCCCTATCAGAAGGAATCAGCCCGGTACAGGGGGCTGATAAAAAAGGTCCTACGGCTGTCTTACAGTCGGCTGCCAAAATCGATCATGTCAAAACCGGTGGCACCCTATTGAATCAGAAATTTTCTCCCTCTTTTTTCAATACTGAGGAAGGCATTACGAAACTATCGCAGCTTATCCGAAGCTACTTTTCGCTGGACGGTCACCATATCCAATTCAATGTGGTGCGGGCATCTACTTTGCGAGATGCACAGAAGCACCCCGAAAAGTATACCGATCTTATCGTTCGCGTGGCCGGATATTCCGATTATTTCAACGACCTGGGTGAAAGCTTGCAAAATGAAATCATTAAACGTACGGAACATGAAAACGCTTAAACTACCACTACTTGCAATTGCCATTATTTCGTTTGTTTCCTTTAAAGGGGCGGCACAGGGAATGCTTGATAATTACAGGCGGGCCGAAAAATTCATCCATTTCAATGTGGAGGACCTGGTCTACAATTTGGCGGTATCGCCCAATTGGAATGATGCCAATTCGTTTTGGTTTAAACAGGAAAGCCCGGAGGGCTACCGGTTTATCTTGTATAATATCGATAAAGAAAAACAAAAGGAAGCTTTCAACCATGAAGCGCTTGCAAAAGCTCTTGAAGAGAAAAAAGGAGGCAAGATTAAACCGGATTCCCTGCCTTTTCGTAAAATCAAGCTTTTAGAGCAGGGAAAAAAAATAGAGTTTCAGCTGGACAGCGTGGTTTACAAATGTAAATTGTCCAATTACAAACTCAGCACCAAGCCGGCAAAGAAGGATACCTTAAGCAACAACGAAAGCCTTTCTCCGGATGGCAAATGCTTGGCCTTTGTGCAGGATTACAACCTCCATCTCCGTTCTATGGAAAGCGGTGAAATATTTCAGCTTACGGATGACGGGATAGATCATTACGACTATGCCACACCGCTGTCCTGGTACAAGCTTGTGGACGAATCAAAGGGAGATTCTTACGATCCGCTCATCAATGTGACCTGGTCACCCGATTCAAAAAAGCTGGTAACCTATCGCCTGGACAGGCGCAATGCGAAAAAGCTCTACCTTTACCAGTCAATGCCGGAAGAGGGCATGCGGGCAAAGGTGTGGTCCTACGAGCGGGCTCTGCCAGGTGAAAATTCGGTGAAAAAAGTGAAATATTTTGTGTTTGATGTGGAGGACAAAAGTAAAACACCACTGGATATTCCGCCCTACGCGGATATTCTCACCAGCATAGCCCCCAGCTGGCACCAAGGTAGCGACAGCCTTTACCTGGCGCGCTTTAGCCGGGGGTATAAAAGCATCGACTTTTTTCTCTTTGATGCAAATACGGGAGAAAGCAAGAACCTGGTGCGGGAGGAATCGGAAACCATGGTGGAGTACCAAACCATACAGCATCACCTGACAAAAGACGGGAAGTACCTGATTTGGGCTTCGGAGCGGGACGGATGGAATCATCTTTACCTTATCGATGCAGAGCGCGGGAAGGTGGTGCGACAGCTTACCAAAGGCAACTATGTGGTACGAAATATTGTGCATGTGGATGAGGAAAAGGAAGTGATTTGGTTCATTGCCGGCGGGAAGGAAAAGGGAAGGGACCCTTACTACCGGCACCTGTACCGGGTGAGCTTTGATGGCAGCGACTTGCAACTGCTCACCCCGGAGGATGCCGAGCACGACATTCGCTTTTCAGGAGAAAAAGGGGTATTTGTGGACAACTATTCACGTATTGACAAGAAGCCGGTTTCCATCCTGCGGGATGCCTGGAGCGGACGGTTGATTGACACCCTGCAGGAAGCAAATATCGATAAGCTGCTGGCCCTGGGATGGAAAGCTCCCCAAAGGTTTGAAGCAGTGGCGCGGGATGGAAAAACATCCATCTATGGTGCTATCTTTTATCCTTCGAACTTCGACCCCGGCAAAAAATACCCCGTGATTGATGCTACCTATTCCGGTCCTCAGGCTGTGCGTACCCCAAAATCTTTTGCCAGGGGTTACCGAAATGCGGATCAGCCCTTTGCAGAATTGGGATTTATTGTGGTAACCATAGATGGTATGGGTACTGCCTGGCGTTCGAAAGCCTTTCATGACGTCTCCTATGAAAACCTGGGCGACATTGGCGCTCCGGATCATATCGCTGCCCTTAACCAACTGGCCGAACGCTACGACTTTCTGGACTTGGATCACGTGGGCATCTATGGTCACTCTGCGGGCGGATATGATGCAGCCCATGCTCTGCTTACGCACCCCGATTTCTACAAGGTGGGCATTGCTTCGGCTGGAAACCACGACCACGGCATGGCGAAAGCCTGGTGGCCCGAACAATACATGGGCATGCCGGGAAAACACTATCGGGAACAATCCAATCTGAAACTTGCCAAAAACCTGGAAGGTAACCTATTGCTTGTTACCGGAGATATGGACAATAACGTAAATCCTGCATCCACCTTTCGCTTTGCAGCCGAATTGGTGAATGCAAATAAAGATTTTGAATTGCTGATTATTCCTAATGCAAATCATGGCGGCTTGTACAGCCATCCCTATTTTATCAGGAAAAGATGGGACTTTTTCGTAAAGCACC
>CAYVSF010000428.1:0-3118 GCA_964453775.1 uncultured Bacteroidales bacterium | reverse complement strand
TTCTTTTATATCCGAATGTCTTGCTGGTATTGGAACGTTTTTTCCCTATTCTAAAGGCCAGCCAGGAAATAAACATAGCGGTTGTATCGCTAAGATTGTGGACTGCATCGGATAGCAAGGCCAAACTATTGGACAAAATCCCACCAATAAATTCTGCTATAGTAATAACAGCATTTAAAACAATGCTAATTACAATATTCCGGCTGTCTACTTCATGTTGCTGGTGCATAGTAGTCTTTTAACACCTGATTGGATAAAAAGTTTAGGAATAATACCCTGCTATTCCCCAATAATTTTTACCAGAACCCGTTTTCTTCGTTTTCCGTCAAATTCTCCATAAAAAATCTGTTCCCAGGGACCAAAGTCGAGCTTCCCCTCCGTAATTGCTACCACAACTTCACGGCCCATAATGCTTCTCTTGAGGTGGCCGTCAGCATTATCTTCAGCTCGATTGTGTTTGTACTGTGAATGGGGTTTTTCAGGTGCAAGTTTTTCCAACCACTTTTCAAAATCTTCGTGCAATCCAGGTTCATCATCATTTATAAAAACACTGGAAGTAATATGCATGCTGTTTACCAATACGAGCCCTTCTTTTATCCCACTTTTATACAGGGCTTCTTCCACAGCTGGTGTAATATTTATAAGCTCACGGCGGGTTGGAATTTCAAACCATAATTCTTCTTTATACGATTTCATAACCTAAATGATTTTGAGGGTTAACATTAATTTGGAAAGATTTGCAGTATTTTTCAGGTCCTATGCATCAATTCCCATTTCATTTACCTGCCGGCTTATCCGTTCTTCCAGAAAACTATCCATAGCCTTAAAGTCATCTTTTGATCTCAGTTGTTCCTGAACGCTGAAATAAAACTTAATTTTGGGTTCTGTACCGGAAGGCCTGATGGATATTTTAGATCCGTCTTTTAGTATGAATTGTAATACGTTTGATTTGGGCAGGTTAATTTCATATCTTAAATGACTCAATTGATCTATCGTTTTTTGCTTTTGATAGTCATGTATGAGCATTACCTCGGAGCCGTTCAATTTTTGCGGCGGATTATTTCTGAAGTTTGATATCATCTTTTCGATTTCTTCCTGTCCTTTTTTTCCTTCCCGCTTAATGGATATTAATTTTTCTTTATAAACACCGTGTTCTACATAAATATCAAGGAGCACATCCCATAAATTTTTGTTTTGGGAAGCTGCCCATGCTGCCACTTCGGCAATAAGTGCACAGGACATAACAGCATCTTTGTCTCTTACAAATTCTCCAGCCAAATACCCATAGCTTTCTTCCCCTCCTCCGATAAATTGTTTTGTTCCTTCAAATTGCCTGATTTTATCGGCGATATATTTAAAGCCGGTAAGTACATCATAGCACTCAACATCGTTTTTTTCTGCAATATCAGCCAGTAGCTCAGTAGTTACAATTGTTTTAACAATATATTCCTTTCCTTTAAGCAGTCCCTTTTCTTTCCATTGTGATATGAGATAGTGGATAAGCAGGGCAGCCGTCTGATTACCATTCAGCAAACGAAATTCATTTTCCCCCATATGAATAGCAATGCCAACTCGATCTGCATCCGGATCTGTTGCCATAACAATGTCTGCATTGCTGTCTTTTGCTTTCTCAATAGCTTTTTCAAGTGCACTGTGTTCTTCCGGATTAGGAGACTTTACGGTGGGGAAGTTTCCATCAGGTTTATTTTGCCCCTCTACTTCAATAATGTCCTTAAAACCAAATAGTTGAAGGGCTTTTGGGACAAGTTTGTATCCAGTTCCATGAAGGGCTGTATATACAACTTTAAGAGTTTGATTTTTAATAATATCAGGATTGAGTGAGAGATTCTGTAAAGCGGTAAGATAAGCTTCATCAATCGTATCGCCAATTTCTACTATTAATTCATTTTGGGCTTCAAAGTTGATAGCATCAGGTGACTTAATCTCCTGCACTTCTTTGATGATGTTTTTATCGTGGGGGAAAATAATTTGCCCGCCATCTTCCCAGTATACTTTGTAACCATTGTACTCTTTGGGATTATGAGAAGCCGTTATTACAATTCCACTTTGGCAGTTCAAATGTCTGATGGCAAAGGATAATTCAGGGGTAGGGCGTAATTCATCAAACAAATAGGCTTTAATATCATTGGCAGAAAGAACTGCCGCTGTTTGTTCTGCAAATAATCTACTGTTGTTTCTGGAATCGTGCGCAATTGCCACTGCAATTTGATTCTTCCCCGCAAAGTTCTTTTTTAAATAATTGGCCAGGCCCTGGGTGGCCATGCCAATGGTGTAGATGTTTACGCGGTTGCTTCCAACCCCCATGATACCTCTTAATCCACCGGTACCAAAACTCAAATCCTGATAGAAAGCTTCTACCAGTTCGTCCTGGTTGCTTTCCATCAATTTATGGATTTGTTCTTTAGAAGATTCGTCAATGTTTGATTGTAACCACTGATTGGCTTTCTCTTGAACTTGATCCAGTAATTTATCGTTTCCCATTTTTGGTAGTTTTATTTTTACAACGGTTCATCAAGCATTTTGTTTTCCAACATGTCGATCAAAGATGTATGCCAGTGAGGAATATTGATATTATAGTTTTGTTTGATTTTATACTTGCTTAATACACTGTAAAATGGCCGTTTAGCCGGCGTGGGAAAATCTTTGCTTTCGATGGGGATAACCCTGCATCGAAGTTTTTTATAGTGGAGAATGGCCAGGGCAAAATCATACCAACTGCACACGCCTTCATTGGTGAAATGATAGATTCCAGGCACATAGTTTTCTTTCGTCCCCTTTGTTATTATTTGCATGATGGCTTGTGCTAGATCCCTTGCATAGGTTGGACTGCCAATCTGATCATCCACTACTTTAAGTAAATCCCGTTCTTTAGCCAGCTTCAAAATAGTTTTTGCAAAGTTTTTTCCATATTCTGAGTAAAGCCAGGCTGTTCTTATAATTGTAGTATCTTCATTAGCAAGCAGCAGCTTTTGTTCTCCTAAAAGTTTTGAAGCACCATAAGCAGAAACTGGAGTCGGTTGCTCGTCCTCTTTGTAAGGTTTATGGGTTTCACCGCTAAACACATAATCGGTAGATATGTGTATTAACCGACTTTTGT
>CAYVSF010000427.1:0-3131 GCA_964453775.1 uncultured Bacteroidales bacterium | reverse complement strand
ATCATCTCAAACAAATCGAGCACGGGTTCGCGGTACTTCCAGGCCCACATGAAAACGGTATTGTATCCCAGGAAATGGCCGGCAAGACCTGCCCAGAGGAGGTGACTATGAATGCGTTCCAGCTCGGCTATGATGGTTCGGATGTACTTGGCCCTGTCGGGAACCTCCACATCAGCAATCTCTTCCATGGCATTGGCAAAGGCGAAAGGATGGGAGGTAGAACAAATACCACATATTCTTTCCACCAGAAAGAACACCTGATCAAAAGTTTTTTGCTCGCTTAGTTTTTCTATCCCCCGGTGATTATAGCCTGTTTCCCATTTGATGTCACGAACGATCTCCCCTTCGCAATATAGCTTGAACAGTTCAGGCTCTTCCTGCAAAGGATGGTAAGGACCAACAGGTATGATTTTCTTTGTTGCCATAGATCAATCTTTATAATCTTTTCTATAGGGATATACGCCTTCTGCCCAGTTCCCCTCAGATATTAATTTCTCCAGATTTGGATGATGTAAAAAGTCGATGCCCAATATTTCATGCATTTCCCGTTCAATCCAGTTTGCAGCTGTAAACAGTTTTGTGAGTGATTCTATTTTCGGATTTGTATGTGCCAAAACCACACGTACATTGAGAATAATGCCGGAACTGTCATCACTGAAATGATAAAGAATGACAATACCTTCTTTCAGATGCATAGCTGAGGCAATGATAAAACGAAGCCCCATTTTATTCACAAGAAAATCTGCAAAAGGGACGATAGTGTCCGGTTGGATCTGAATCTGCATACGCTTTTCTTTCAAATCTTTTATGCTATAAAGATCCGATTCATACCAACTGGTTATCTGTTTCTTTATTTCCTCTTTTGTCATGATAGTTTTTCTTTAACAAGATTCATTAGTCCTGCCAGAATGGCCTCGGGTTTTGGAGGACATCCGGGGATGTATGCATCTACAGGAATTATATTATCGACAGGACCGGCAAAAGTGTTTCCCTCTGCAAAAATTCCACCCGTACATCCGCATGCCCCTATGGCCACAACAAAAACCGGTTTAGCTGCTTGATGATATACTTCCAGCAGTCGCTCCCTGTCTCTTTTGTTAATAGACCCATTCACCAGAATGATATCCGCATGTCGCGGGCTGCCAACCAGCAGCATTCCAAAACGCTCTACATCATACCGGGGGGTTAAACAATCCAGTATTTCAATATCACAATTGTTACAGGAGGCACCACCAAAATGATAGAGCCAAAGTGATTTTTTAAATATTTTCTCTTTTAATCCCACTTCTTTCTGTTTTATAAGCCAAATATGCTAAGCACTATGGATGCTATCACGAAGATATTCATCCATAGGAAGAAAAAACGCATGGCTTGTCCCACCTTTACTCTTGGATTCGTATTCCTTATAAGTGTGATGAGTAAGACCATTAAAAAGATTTTCAGTACCGACCATAAGATGCCTATGCCTGAAAAATTAAAGCCTCCCAGCAATAGTACAATTGCAAATGCCGGAAGAACGAAAAAGAGAATATATTTTGTCAGTTTAATTAGTGCATAAGCCGGACCAGCGTATTCAATAAAAGCACCTTCGGCAAGTTCTGTTTCTGCCTCTGCAATATCAAAGGGCACAAGACCAAGCTTGGCCTGGATGACAAAAAGGAGTGCTATAAAAAGCAAAACGCCGGAGATACTGCCAATGAAAGCTCCGTTTTTTTGCTGTTCGATAATATCGTAAACACTGATTTGCATGCCTGATTTATAAATGATAGCGGCAAGAATCAGGATGAAAGTAAGTTCATAACCAATGATAAGTTTCATCTCCCTTGAAGCGCCAACGGAAGCCAAAGGGTTAGCAGATGCCATTGCACCAATAACAAAACTTAAGGAGGGTATTGCCAGAAGATAGAAGATAACAATCACATCTCCTTCAAAACCTGTGGTGATATTGAAAGCAGGAAGAAGAATAAAAGTTCCTGCAATTGTTGCTCCAAATAAGGCCAGTACTGGTGCAAGTAAGAATGTAAAAGGAGCTCCGTGCTTTGGCAGGATGGTTTCTTTAATGAGTAAGAGTTTGAGAAAATCGTAAAACGGCTGAATAATAGGAGGTCCCTTCCTGAATTGTACCTGCGCAGTTAATTTGCGGTCAATCCCTGAAAGCAGGCCACCTGCAACAAATGCAAATAGCATTCCGGGGAAAACAAAATAATAAAATAGTTGTTCAGCCATAATCATTGATTTAAACTATCCCAGCTGTACTCTTTTATTAAAACTTTTTCATTCAGCTGATAGATATGTTTTTCGGGATCTTCCTCCATGTCTACCAAGCGAACAGCATCTTCCGGACTGGTTTTTATCAGTTCCTGCAACTCTTTTTCATCTTGTATGTCGAAGTATTTATCGTAGCTTTTGTGATGTTCGAAAAAGTCGGTCATCATAGTGCCAAAAGGACAAATGATCACGCAAGATTTGCAGGCAATACATAAATTGGTGTACCTGTTGATCATTCCTGCTTCATCTTTTTCCAGTGCCTCTGCCGGGCAGGATGCTACGCAAGGTGCTTCGGTGCATTTTCTACAGGTAAATCGAAAAACCGCCAGTTCCCTGATCGTTTTCAACCCATTGGTATTTGGGAATATACTGTAGATGGCTTCAGCAGGAGTATTTTCGCAACTGCCGTCTGCTTTGCAATCTCTGTATTTTGTTAAATCGATCAAGATTTTTTGTGCCATCTTATTTCCAGATATCGGGTTTATCCTTTATTTCTTCAAAAGTAAATACGGGGCCGTCCTTACAGACGAAATATTCTCCCATCATGCAGTGTCCGCATTTTCCCAGACCACATGACATATTCTTTTCCATAGAGAGGTAGATCTTATCATCAGTATATCCCATCTCTTTTAATTTCTGCACTCCAAATTTCATCATGATGGGAGGTCCGCATACCACGGCTACCGATTCTTTAAGGTTTACATCTACCTTGTCTAAAAGAACGGTTGCCACACCCACCTCTTCAGTCCAGCTTTCGTCCGCTTCATCAACGGTGCGCATCACTTCAAACTTATCTATTTTTTTTAGGTTGTCGATGTAAGGTTCGTAGATGCACTCTTTGGGGTTTTTGGAACCATAGCAAA
>CAYVSF010000426.1:0-3134 GCA_964453775.1 uncultured Bacteroidales bacterium | reverse complement strand
CTGCGGTGGGACTGTTTTCATCCCTTATAACCGATAATTCTATTATTGCTTTTATTGTAGCAGTGGTCATCTCTTTTTTCCTATATACAGGCTTCGAGAGTATCAGTTCGCTGACGCTTTTTGGCTCAGCTGACAGTACTATTGCAGCAATAGGAATAAATGCCCATTACAATTCCATTAGCAGAGGTGTTATCGACAGTAGGGATATTATCTATTTCTTATCGGCTATCATTCTGTTTTTATATGGCGGAAAATTAGTACTTGCCAGTCGGAAATGGTCATAAATGAATAAAGTATGAGAAGAAAAAATTATACGCGTTTTGCTGTTCTTTTAATAAGTATTCTTTTAGTAAATTATATCGCTTCCTTTTATTTTTTTCGATTGGATTTAACATCCGATAAGCGATATACCTTGATGGAAAAGACCATCGAAATTCTTGAATCGAGAGAAGATGTTGTTTACATCACTGTATACCTTAATGGAGATATGCCGGTGGGCTTTCAACGCATGCGAAAAGCCATACAGGAAACACTGGATGAATTTAAGGTTTACGCAGGAAAGAATCTGCAATACAAGTTTGAGAATCTTTCTGATATTGAAGATGCTAAGAAGCGGAATGCGATATACGAAGATTTATTTGAAAGGGGACTTCAGCCCACCAATGTAAAAGAAAGTAACAGTGAAGGAGGGAGTAGTGAAAAGGTTCTGTTTCCCGGGGCTACTATAGCCTACCAGGGAAGTGAAGTGGCTGTAAACTTTTTAAGTAATAATCCCGGCTTTTCTGCAGCAGTTAACCTGAATAATTCCATCCAATCTATAGAATATAAATTGATTAATGGCATTTTCCGGCTAACCATTAAAGAACCGGAAAAGATTGCTTTTATTGAAGGTCATGGTGAATTGGATGAATTTGAAACAGGAGATATTACCCGTGAATTATCAGCTTACTACAGGATCGACAGGGTAAATCCTAAGGGGCATGTGGGTATTTTAGATGATTATGCTGCTGTTATTGTAGCGGGTCCTAAAAACCGCTGGCCTGAGGAAGATAAATTTGTTTTGGATCAGTACCTAATGCAGGGTGGCCATGTGTTATGGTTTATCGACGAAATTACTGTAAACCGCGATAGCCTTTCTCGGGGAAGTGAGACCTTTGGCTTTGTTACGGATCATAACCTAAATGATATGCTTTTTCGATATGGTGTTCGTATCAATCCCAATATTATCAGAGATATGAATTGTGCTCTGATTCCTGTAAACAATGCTATGCCGGGGCAACAGGCACGGTTTGTTCCAACCCCATGGACCTATTTTCCTTTGCTGATTCCACCCCAAAATTCTTTGATTACGAAAGATTTGAATATGATAAAATCTGAGTTCCCAAGTAATTTAGACCGGGTTGGTGATAATCCTGATGTGAAAGGGCAGGTGATATTGCAGGGAAGCGAATATACAAATCTTTTGCAGGCCCCTGTTTGGGTGAGTCTGAAACAGGTGAGGGAACCTATTGATCCTGGTATGTACAGAACCGCATTTCCTTCTGTTGCAATTTTGCTGGAAGGTGAATTTGAATCGGTATTTAAGAACCGGATGATCAGCCAATATCTAAAAACAAGCCAACATCAATTCAGGGCGAAAAGCGACCCCATAAAGATGCTTGTAGTAGGCGATGCGGATATTATCAGAAATGAAACCCGGGAGCGTGGTGATGGTACTTTTGTTATCCCTTTGGGCTACGATCGCTACACCGGTCAGCAATATGGGAATAAGGATTTTGTGATGAATGCTGTACATGCCTTCACAAATCTTTCGGACATCTTAAAAATTCGTTCCAGAGAAGTGAAATTAAGGTTGCTGGATAAGACGAAAATAAAGGGAAAAAGCTTAAAGTGGCAATTGATAAACATTGTCCTGCCTGTTGGTATCATTTTGATAATAGGGGGCATTGTTGTACTTGTTAGAAGAAGGAAGTACAGCAGGTAATTTAAACAGCATTATGATTCATTTAATCTTTCACTATATTAGAATTATAAAGATCGAGTTTTTTACTTAATGATTGAAAATCAAAAGTCTAACTAAATTTTGTGCTGTGAAAAAAGGTATATATATTCTCGTTTTTGTTATTTTGATTATCGTTGCCCTGCTCGTTTATTTAAGCGATCATACCAGCACCTTTGCCCGGAGCTTCAAAGGGTTTGAACTGGAAGAAAAAGAAGAGGTTACCTCTATTGCGCTAAAAACTTTAGAGCATGAAGTTAAGCTGAAAAAGCAATCGCAATACAATTGGACCATTAATGAACAATACAGGGCACGCTTAGAGCGGGTTGAGCAGTTGTTGAATATTGCTGGTCTTGTGGAAATTGTTTCGCCGGCTGCACAAAAGAATCAGAATGAATTGAGGAAGGAAATTCAGGAAAAAGGAACCTGGCTTTGTTTTTATGAAGGAAACAGGGAGCTGCTTAGCTACTACCTCTACCAAAAGGGAGGCAGGATATTTGCCATGGCTGATCCGCATAGTGTTATTTATATACTGAGGATTATTGATTTTAAGGGCAATGCAAACGATTTTTTTAATGCAAACCCCAACCTCTGGAGGAGTAGAATTGTATTCGACTATGAACCACAGCAAATTAATAGCGTAGATGTTGAATACAAGAATCAACCAACATTATCTTTTAGTATTAGAAATAACCATGACGGAAGTTTTGAATTGTTTGCATATCCCGGGAAAGAAAATGTTCGCGACTTTGATCCAAGGCGTATTGCCCGATATTTAAGTTATTTTAGAGTGTTGAAGTTTGAAAAAGTAGTAGAGGAGCTTTCATTGGAAGAGCAGCAGGAAATTCTTCAGGAGGAACCGAAGTCAAGGATAGCTGTGACTGATGGGAAAGGGAATACACAGGAACTTGCAGTTTATCCCAGGCCAATGCCCGGCAATCCTTTACAGAAAGATGTTTACAGGGCGTATGGCAGAATAAATCAAAATAATGAACTTGTGGTGATACAATTTTATATTTTTGACCCAATCCTCAAGGATATTAATTATTTTCGCAGTGAATAAAAATCACAAGGTGCCTGTTGGCTACTTGCGTTTTTTTTCGTATTATAGATAACCAATTCCAAGAAAAAGAAA
>CAYVSF010000425.1:0-3134 GCA_964453775.1 uncultured Bacteroidales bacterium | reverse complement strand
AAAAATGCTGCGATCAGTAAGTAGTTGAAAATCCTGAAACACGATTCCAAGTTTTCTCCTTAATTGAGGAATCTGCCTGGATTTAATATCTGATAAATTAAAACCGGCTACATATCCGGTTCCCTCTTTTAAAGGGATTTCTGCATTGATGGTTTTAATGAGGGTGGTTTTTCCACTTCCTACCCTGCCAATAAAATAAACGAATTCTCCTTTCTCTACTTTTAATGAAACATCCGAAAGGATTAGGTTTTCCTGTTGATAAAACCTGGCATCTTCAAATTCGATGATGGTATCTAATCCCATATTATTTCTCTATTTTTTTTAATACCCCAAAGGGAGTTTCCTCGATTAAAGTTTCAATTCTTTCGGCTTGACCAGCTATATTTAATTTTTCTAATGTTCTCTTTAAATTCGCAATTCTGAAATGTGCGATAAGGGCAAAGTTATCATCCCGCAATTGGATGTAATCAGGAATTTTATTTGTACCCTTTGTTTTTAATAAATACATATTAACATGATTTGGCACAAAATTAGCTAAAGATAAAAATAAAATCAGTAATTAACAGTTTTATGTTAATTAAAAGGAAGGCCTAAAGCAAGGCTGAAGATATATTCTTCTTAAATTTATCGGAAAATAAGATACGCACAGTTATGAAATGGTATTTACGGGCAATTATTGTTACAGCTACCCTGTTTTTTCTAACTTCCCCCTTATGGGCGCAGGAAACAACAATATCTACAAGTATAGATAAGACCTATAAAAATGGCTTGGAGCTGTTTGATAAAGAAAAGTATGGGGCTGCACAAAAGCACTTCCAGGCGGTAATTGCCATTTATGGCGATAAAGAAACAGAATTTCGTGCAAATGCAGAATATTATAATGCTATCTGCGCTATTGAATTATTTAACTCAGATGCAGAGCATCTTATTTCTACTTTCATATCAAAGTACCCGGAAAGTTCAAAAGTGAATGCCGCTTACTTTCAAATGGCTACTTTTCAATATCGTCAGGAGAACTATCGCGAGGCGATTTATTGGTTTGAGAAGGTGAATAAAAACAAATTGAAAGAAGAAGAAGTGGATGAGTTGTATTTCAAAAAAGGATACAGCCATTTTCGTTTGAAAAAATATGACCAGGCAAGCACCGATTTTTATGAGATTAAGGACCGGCATACAAAGTTTGCTGCTCCCGCACTTTATTATTGGGCTCATATCGCTTATCAGAATAAAAATTACGAAACGGCTCTGAAAGCATTTAAGCGGCTGACAGATGATCCGACATTTGCCCCCGTAGTACCATACTACATAACGCAAATTTATTATTTACAGGGAAGATACGACGAAGTTGTTGCGTACGCTCCTCCACTGCTGGAAAGTGCAAGCGCACGAAGAGCACCGGAAATTGCCAAAATAATAGGCGATGCCTGGTATAAAAAAGGAAATTATAGCGAGGCGGTAAATTACCTGCAAATACATAAAGACAAACAGGATAAAATTACCCGGGAAGACTACTATCAGCTGGCTTATGCCTATTATAATATTGGCCAGTATGACAGTGCTGCGGTGGCTTTTGAAAAAGTGGTGACTAAAGAAGATAAATTGGCCCAGAATGCCTATTTCCATCTGGCTGACTGCTATATCAACCTGGATGAAATGAAGAAGGCCAGGCTGGCATTTGAGTTTGCTTCAAAACTGGATTATGATCCCGTTATCAAAGAAGAAGCACTGTTTAATTTTGCCATTATTACCTACGAACTTTATCATTCTCCATTTAATGAGGCCATAGAATCTTTTCACAGGTTCATTGAAAAATATCCAAATTCTGAGCGGCTGGATCAAGCCTATAATTACCTGGTAATGGCTTATATGTACACCAATAATTACAAGGAGGCTCTGAACTCCCTGGAAAAGATTCAGGCATTGGACATGGGTATGAAGGAGGCCTATCAAAAAGTGGCTTATTATCGTGGTTTGGAGTTGATGACCAACCTTCATTATGAGGAAGCCATAGAAGTTTTGAAGAAGTCGTTGAGCTATCAACTAAACAGAACTTACACAGCTCTTGCTAATTATTGGATAGGAGAGGCCTATTATCAAATAAAGAATTTTGATAATGCTGCAAAACACTACCAGAAATTTCTGGTAACTGGAGGTGCTTTTCAGCTGCAAAAGGAATATCAGCTGGCCCATTACAATTTGGGATATACCTTTTTTAAGAAGAATGATTATTCAGAGGCCATCCATTGGTACCGAAAATTTCTGGCCTTTAATAAGGACAGCAATAAACGTTTAATTGCTGATACTTATAACCGTGTGGGTGATTGTTATTTTCTGCAGAGAAGTTACTGGCCGGCTATTGAATATTATGATAAGTCTGTGGATTTAGCCGGACTGGATGACGATTATGCCCTGTTTCAGCGAGGTTTTGCTTTGGGACTGCTCGAGCGTCCTGATAAGAAAATTGAAAGCATGAAAACCCTGCTGGCAGAATTCCCGGAATCGGCCTACCTGGATGATGCCCTCTTCGAGTTGGGTAAAACATACATGGACCGGCAAAACCAGGATGAAGCCCGGCTGGCTTACGAGGAACTTATCCAGGATTACCCCAATAGCAGCTATGTAAAAAAATCCCTTGTCCAGCTTGGATTGATTTATTATAATATGGACAATCCCGATAAAGCGCTGGGCTATTATGAGCGCGTAGTAGCAGAATACCCAGGAACTGAAGAAGCGAAAAACTCACTCACTGGGATCAAAAATATTTATGTAGACATGAATGATGTGGATGCTTACTTTGCTTATGTGAATTCCCTTGGAGAGTTTGCAGATGTGAGCCTCAATGAACAGGATTCGCTTAGCTATGCTACAGCAGAGAAGATTTACATGGAAGGCGATTGTGAAACTTCTGTTGAACATTTCAGACGTTACTTATCCAAATTCAACGAAGGAAGCTTTACCCTACATGCACATTTTTATATGGGTGATTGTCTGGCCAGAGTTGGTAAAGACGATGAAGCCCTGGGTCATTTCGAGGAAGTGATTGGCCGTCCTAAAAACACATTTACCGAGCAGGCGTTGGTTACGGCAGCAAGGATTTATTACCGTCAGGGGAAGTATCATAAGGCGTATAAAAC
>CAYVSF010000424.1:0-3137 GCA_964453775.1 uncultured Bacteroidales bacterium | reverse complement strand
GGGCCCTTTCAGGTCGTGACCAATGACCATGAACATTTTATCTTTCGTGGTATTTATCCTGGTAAGCTCATCTTTTTGTTTTTCTAAAAGTGCATTTTTCTTTTGCCGTTCCCTGTAGGAAATCAGAATATAAATTAAAAAAGAAACGAGTAATACAAGAATTACCAGAAGCGTAATAATATAAATTCTGTTCCTTTATATTTTTAATTCCCAAATATGTCTGTCCTTATTAAGGAGATCAATTTCTGCTTCCCTCTTCTGTTTCTCAAAACGGTATTCCAGTTCAAATATTTTTTCGGCCAGCTGCTGGTTATACAAGGTATCATTTAAGTGGATAATCTGTTTGTAAAACTCGGCTGTTTTTTTGTATGCTCCCCGATTCAAATATATCTCGGCCAAAACAAGATAGGCCTCTTTGATGATGAGTCGTGCGCCAATATCTTTAGCCAGGGAAAGACTCTTATTGGCATACTCTTCGGAAAGAATTGGATTACCGGTCTTTTTGTAAACCTTAGCCAATTGAAGGTAAATGTTTGCCACCAGATCCTTATCCTCGTCCTTGTCAACTGTTTCTAACGATTTTTTGTAATTAGAAAGTGCTTTGGCCGGTTCCTCAAGCCCATAGTAAATATCACCGATGTATTTATAACAGACTGCCTGCCCGGATACATTGTTTGTTTCCAGCCTTAGGGCAAGTGCTTCGCGGATATGTTGTAATGCTTTATTGTAATTTTGCTTAAAAAAGTAGCTGCGCCCCATATTCAAATTCGCATAGGCAAGCATTCTGGGGTTCTTAATTCTGGTAGCAATCTCAAGTGCTTTGTTAAGATTTTCCAAAGCATTATTGTAATGCTCCTGATAAATATGAAGATTCCCAATGTTAATAAAGGCGTATCCTTCCTGTTCAAGAATTCCATATTCTTTTGCCTTATGAAGTCCTTCATAAAAATAATCAATAGCTTCATTGTAATTCCCCATGATACGATAAGCCACACCAATAAAACTATAGGCTTTCAACTCCTGCATTTTATCGCTATAATCTACGGCAAGTTCACGGGCTCTTTGTCCATAATAAACAGATTTCTCGGGATTGGAATTCCTTAAATTCCAGGTTAGATCAAGAAGGATTTCAATTTTTGATGAATCATCAACATAAGTTAGCTTGCGTTTTAAACTATCAATGAGATTTTGATCCTGAGCAAAATTAACGAAACTCAGGAGTACAAGTAAAATACTAATGCAGAATCTTCTCATTTAAACTAAATTATAACAAGGTAAATGTAATTAAAAAAGATGAAAACATAAATTCTGATTTTAAAAGAGTTGATTGACCAACTCCCGAATTGAGGCAATAATATATTCCACGCCAATCGCAATCACAATAAATCCAATAATTCTGGATATGGCATTCAATCCACTCGCTCCAAGCTTGCGCACCAGAAAATGAGAACTACGCAGGATAAGAAATGTTGCCAGTCCAACAGCGGGAACCGTAAGAAAAATAATACCTGTTTCAATCCAATTGGAATAGTTTTCATTGAGTGAAATCAGTAATGAAATGGAACCTGGTCCTGCAAGCATTGGAACAGCCAGGGGTGTAAGCGAAACATCTTCCCGCAGCATGGCATCATGCTTTACCGACTCATTCATTCCTTTATGCTTAACAAAATTCCCGGTTAACAATGCAAAGCCGGAGCTGGCAATAATAAGTCCTCCTGCAACACGCAACGACTCAATGCTAATTCCGAAAAACAACATAATAAACTTACCGGCAAAAAATGAAACCGTTAAGATTAAAAACATATAAAGACTGGCTCTAAAAGCTACTTTATTTCGTTGTTCGCGATTATGACTTTCGGTAAATGCCAAAAACATAGGCATAGTTCCCAGTGGATTTGCAACAGAAAAAAGGGCTGCAAAAACAGTAAAAAACAGTGTTATCATATCTAATTTTTTGCTGCAAATGTAATCAAATCGAAATCATTATATTCTTTTCAATAAACAATTAACTGTTCCTTAACAATGAACTTTGTACATGAGGGTAAGCATATTTCGTAAAGCATACAGATAATATTTTTAAATAATCATTTAAAACTTATACTCAAAAGAATGATTTGTTATAAATTAGCACATCAATTCTTTTCGCAAATAGGATAGAATAAAAAAGCAATGTCTAATAGTTCAATTTTATTAACCAGACTGTTATGAAAAACACATTATTCATAATCATGATCTTATGCGCTTTTTCTACTCCGTCCATGTCACAGGGGATTAAAGCACGCACCTGGGAGCCCAAAGAAACTCCCATAAAACGAACATACAGGCTTGAGGAGGAAACTAATTTATTTATTTTCCTCAGGGATAACAGGACCAATTTCTCGGAATACGGTCCAGAATTAAAAAAAACGATTGTGAATAGCATTAAGCAAAGCTTCCCGGAGACACCTGTAAAATGGATAGAAGATCTTAGAGATTCCCAAACTTCATCGCTAAATAAAGCCATCGTTGTGATAGATATTTCAGACTATTTTAGTGTGGACAGAACAATAAAATGGATTGGGCAGGTTACCTACCATTTAACCATTATTGATATGCGATCGGCAAGGGATAAAAAATTTGACGAAACCATACAACATAATGCTACAAAAGCCGGCAGAAACGGACTTAAAGCCTCTGAGGATGCACTGGCCAAAGCCTTCAATGGGGCTAATTCAGCGTTAATTTCCTATATATCCAGGGCGCTTAATGGTAAAAAGGAAGCTTTCTTAATCAATTGATCTTATGAAGCGTATATTGCAACATCTTAAAACCGAAAATCAAAATATTAACACACAGGAATAATGATGGAATTAATTAAAACTGAAAAAAACAATAAAACTTTCGTCAATCATCAGGCGCTTACTGATGTGAGTATTAGCATACCAGAGAATAGCATTTACGGACTTCTGGGACCAAACGGTGCCGGTAAAACAACTCTGATCCGAATTATCAACCGCATAACAGCACAGGATGACGGGGAAATACTCTTCAAGGGAAAACCCATGCGCCAAAAGGACATTGAAAACATTGGATACCTGCCAGAAGAACGTGGACTTTATAAAAAAATGAAAGTTGGCGAACAGGCACTATACCTGGCC
>CAYVSF010000423.1:0-3141 GCA_964453775.1 uncultured Bacteroidales bacterium | reverse complement strand
GCTAAGCGGTAACTGAAAATTTCCATCTGCATCTGTCATAGCTCCTGCTAGTTGAGATGAATCCTCTGTGCGATAGACCACGATAGTGGCAAAAGGGATTGGCTCTCCCGTATCTTGAGAATGAACTATCCCATAGATTTCATGATTTTCTTGTGCGTTTAAATCCATTTGAGTTATCAAAAGCAGCAGAAATAAAAATCCTCTCCTTGTAATTTGAATAAAGTTTTTCATGACGATTTCATTTTGGTTTACAAATACACTATTGCAAATAGATTTATTATCGCGTTGTAAACCAATAATATGTGACGAAGGGAAAGCTTTTGTTACAAATGGCTACAGGGAAGAAATGCTTGTACAAAAAGCTGTGATGAGCGGTTCATTTTTGTGATAAGCGGCCGTTAATTGATGTGCTTTTTAAAATGCTCTTCAAACTCCGCTATTTTTTTTCTTGCTACCGGGATGGGGTCTTTAATCCCCTTTAGTTTTAGTTGATAGCCCGATTTGTTCCCCATCTTTTTTTCAATCTGTTTAAGATTAACAATAAATGTTCTGTGTACTCTTAAATACTCAGAATAGTTGGCAAGTTGGTTTTCAAGATTGCTAATTGATATCCGGAGGGTGGTTCGCTGTATTTTTCCTTTATCGAGAAGATAGAAGTTTACATAATTACCATCCGATTCGGCAAATATGAGTTGAGAGGTGTAGAAATTTAGATCTTCTTTTTTTAGCGAGGATTTGATCTCCACTTTTTTACCTTTGTAAAGACCTGCGTTCTTATTTATTGAGGGATGCTTTTGTTGAAGGCCGGGATGGTTAATTATCGTAAAGAATCCAAAAGGTATAATGCCAATCAAATAGGAGTGGAAGCAGGAATCCAGAAAAGTTGCGAGGTTCCAACGATCTGCAGGTGGTTCGATGAAAAATGCCATAAAATAGGTTACGATGCCTAATCCAGTGAGTACGATCAGGATTGTTAGGAGTTCTTTCAAAAGATTCCATTGCGCACTGTTTTTAAACCACTCCGACAGCTTTAACAATTGAATACAGAGGTAAACAGCTACTGTACCTGCCAGGCTGTAAACAGCCATTGTGCCTACATAGCTGAGTCGCATTCCTTCATGAATGTCCAGCGGTTTATACAGGACAGCAAAAAGAAAGATAAAACTTCCAATAATTAAACAACCGGGCAGGGGGTTTCTAAAAATGTAGTTTTGAGGATAATACCTCAATAATGTCGCCTTAATTATTTTTTTCATCTGTTCTATGGCCTGGACTTGATTTCTTCTTGCAGGCCTAAAATAACGAACTTTTTACATAAAATCGAAGGATTTGTTTAAATGAAATAAAATCACTTAAGGATACTGTTTTGTTGTTCCTGGAAATGCAAGGTATCGTTTATATTTAGAATAGCATGTTTTTAGACGGTGAATGTTTGCAAAAGAAAACCTGTTGAAATAGCATAAGCTTTTACGGCTTTTCCAGTACAACAGGTTTATTTGGGAATCTGTTTTTTCAAACAAATATGCCATTTTTGCATCTTGCTAATAGCTGAGTTTATAATACCCATGCTCTTTTATCGGCTCAAATCCCATTTTCTCTGCCAGTCTGCATGAGCCTGTATTTCCTTTTCTGCAGGCCCAAACCGGTATTCTATTATGTTCGAGACAGTAATCAATAACAGCCTTGCAGGCATATTGCGCCAGCGATTTTTTTTGATAGTCCGGGTAGGTCTCCACACCAATCTCAATTTTATCGTCATGTACAAATGCAGAAAAAGCAAAGGAAGCGATTTTACTATCAATGATTACGGCAAAACCAACTCCATCGCTGACAAAATGGGCAGCATTTCTCCAATAGTAGGCCGGCACCACACTTCCATTTATTTTATCATACATTTTTTCGTTGATGCGAACAATTTGATAGTCTTCTTTCCAGGAGGATTGTTCGAGTAAGCTGTAACGAGTTTTATTAAATTCATAATTGAGGCGGGTATGTAGTTCAATTTGCCCCTTTTGGTTTTTCAGATTGCTATCTTTCGGGAGTACCAGTTGCTTCCCGAATAGAGTTTTTAGTTTTTTGTTCCATTCATTGGGGTATACTTGCATAAATTCTAAAGTTTTTCGATTTCCCCCCATATTCAGGGCATGATTTAAGAAGGATTGATTGAATGAATCATTATCCGCTTTTCCAAAGAGAAGACTCATCCCGTAAGGATGCACCACATAAAATGTTTCCGGGTTTTCGTTTTGGTCTGCATAAACGATTCCTTCCACATGTTTTTCAATCACCGACCGTGCAAAAAGATTATTGATTTTTACCTCCATTAGTGCTGGTAGCGCTTTCTCATACTGCTGTTTCTTTAAATGTATCATGTTAACTATTTTTATGATTTCTGTATTTGACAAAATAATCGTATAATTGTATGAGTTAAAACAGCCAATTACGTATAATTTTAAACCAACCAATTTATGTTGTTACTTCATATAGTTCCAGACAGCCGCTTAAGTATTTTCCAACAGATCGTTGATCAGCTGGTCGATATGATAGAATCCGGGAAGCTGGAAAAAGATGAGCGACTGCCCTCCACACGTGAATTGGCTGAAAAGTTGGGTGTGAATCGTTCTACGATTGTTCGGGCTTATGAAGAGCTTTGGGCGCTTGGATATGTTGAAAGCCAGATGGGGGGGTATACTTATGTAAGGGAACGGAAGGAAATTGTAAGGGAGCATTTTCCTGATGAAAGCACAGCTTTTCCTCTTGCTGAGGTTTTTGATAGAGGCGCTCGCATTGAAGATTTGAATGTTGAGGGGTATGCCTCTATGAAGGAAGATGGTGAAAAAGCGTTTATTGATATGCGCATGCTGGAACCGGATTACCGTTTAATTGATCGGAATAGGTTTAAAACCATTATATGGGAGTTGTTGAATGATAAGGCAATGAACCCATTCGCATATTCTTCATCTATGGGTTATGAGCCATTGCGAAAAGTATTGTTGAAGCAAATGCAGTTGCATCAGGTGTATGCAGGGCTGGATAATATAATGATTAGCAATGGCACGCAACACTCATTGCACCTTATTTTTCAGGCTTATACAAAGCCCGGAGACAGCATTGCAATCGAATCGCCCGGCTATTCGATGA
>CAYVSF010000422.1:0-3142 GCA_964453775.1 uncultured Bacteroidales bacterium | reverse complement strand
ATTTATCTTTATCAATTCCGAAATCACTTAAAATATCATTCGGCAATTCCATCGATTGAAGATCTAATAATTTAGTTCCCGCAGCTGTCGGATAATCCCAAGCAGTTATTCCGGTCAATTTGGAAGACACATAATTATTGCTCTCGACAAAATAAGCAGTATTTTTATATACTTCAGCTTTATTCTCTTTCAGCCAAATAACCTTCGGGATTATTGAGTGTGTATTAAAAAGACCGCCTATATGTTCAGTTAGATAACTTTTGCCATATTTTGTGTTGAGCCTTTCTATCTGCTTTACAGCTCTCGTGTCTATTCCATATAAGATGGCATGATGTACGGGTTTTAAGTTCACGTCAACTGGAACAAAGGTTCCACACATGGAACTGACACAAATGGATTTGATACCTTGAAGACTCTTTGATTTGGCTATTTGGCTCAAAGCCAATTTTATTCCACCCCACCAGGTTTTTTCCGCATCCAGTTCAAAAAAACCTTCTTGTGGGTTTAACACCTCTGATTTAACTTTGGAACTTGCAATTACTTCACCAAATTCATCTATGAGAGTTGCTTTAATCGAGGATGTACCCATATCTATTCCAATATACAAACAATTCACCCCAATCAAAAAAAGGGGCATAAAGCCCCTTTTAAGTAGAATTAGTCGTTACTCAGGCAGGCTATTTTTGTCGATTAGCTGTGCTTCTGCATAAATAATCTTATTACCAGCTGCTTCAGCGGGGTCTACACCTGAGACGATTTTTTGTACGATATCTACAGCGATAGCTGCCATATTTTCAAAGGGCTGTGCAACAGTCGCTGTCATATTCCCATTCTCTATTCTTCTAAACGTCTCTTCGTTTCCGTCTGCTCCTACAACAAGAACGTCAGAATACCCATATTCCGCCAAAATATCAGCTGCAGCATAGGCTAATTGATCAAAAGCACACCAAACACCATCAATTTGATCGCCATATTTTAGGGCAAATGTTTCCATAGCCGATCGTGTATCATCCATAAACCTTTGAGTTGCTGCTACGCCATATTCTGCGAGCACAGTAATTCCGGGATATTCTGAAAGTACAACATCCAAAACTTTTCCCCTTCTTCTTGTTCCATAATGCTTTTGGAATTTTATCACGACGATGTTTCCATTTCCTCCCAAAGAATCCATTAAATAGGTTGACATTTTTGCACCCATAACAAAATTATCAGAAGTGATATCAGCAACAACGCCTTCAACATATCCGGAATCAATTGTTATAACAGGGATGCCTGCTTCAAAAGCTCTTTCCAATGACGATTTGATTTCATTGGGATGGGACATGGCCATGATGATGGCATCTACATCCATCATAACGAGATTTTCCAACTGCGTGGACTGTGTTTCTATAGAGCCCATTGAATTCAACTGGACCAGTTCCCAACCTCTGTCTTCACACAAATTGGCGAATTCATTCGCTACTCTTGCTTGTGCTTCAGAAGAAAAATTAGTTGCGATAAAACCGACCTTGACGGCGAACATAGAAGTTGTTAAAATCAAAACGACACATAACACTGTTAAAAGTTTTTTCATTTTGTTTCCCCCTTTTCTATTTTGCCTCCAGTCTTTTTGCCTGGAGAGACGTGATGGTTACAGAAAGTATTATAATTGCACCTTTTGTAATATCCTGCATGTAATAAGGAGCTCCTGCTAATGTCATTCCGTTGTTTAATATCCCGATCATTAATGCTCCGATAAAAGTACCAAACGGATTGCCTCTTCCCTTGTTTAGCACAGTCATACCTAAGAGAGCTGCAGCAAATGTATCCATCATAAAGCCAGAAGCACCTTCCGGGTTCGCTGCGCCCAGTTTTGATGTCAAAAGGATTCCCGTAAATGAAGCTCCCAAACTTGAAAGTGTTAAGGCAATAATGGAATATTTATCCGTATTAATTCCAGCCAATTTGGTTGCCAACTTATTGGAGCCGGTTGCCTGCATATACTTACCGATTTTCATGTTATTTATGAAAATATGAGCAACTATTATGACTATTGCCATGATGATGACAAGTGATGGTATCGGACCGACGCTTCCTCTGCCAAGAGCTAGAAAAGATTCAGGCATTTCACCGTACAAAGAAACTCCCTTTGTATAGGCATAAATAAATCCGGTTGCAATGATCCCCATAGCCAAAGTTGTAATAAGGGAAGGAATCCCAACTTTTGTGACCAGAAGACCTGAAGTAAACCCGAAAGACCCGCCAATCAAAAGTGTTAAGATGATAGCAAAAAATGGGTTCATACCGGAAAAAATAAATCCAGCCACTATTACACCTGTAAGACTTGCAACATGTGCAAATGATAAATCAAGCTCATCAACGATTAAACACATTGTAAAACCTTCTGCGATGATGGCCAATAAGGCAATTTGCCTGATGATATTGATTAGATTTCTTGGATTGACAAAACCGCGAACAAAAACTGAAAAGAAAAGAAATATCAGGGCTAATGCCAACAAAGTTCCAAACTTCGTCAATATTTGTTGAAAGTTGAATTTTTTATCAGTCACTATACTTACCTCCTAGCATAGCAGTGAGGATTTCTTCATCGTCATAGGGAGGAGTGAATTCACCTGCAATCTCGAAATTTTTCATCACATATATTCTGTCGGATATTGCAATGAGTTCTCTCAAATCAGAACTGATAAACCAGATCCCAGAACCCCTTTTTGCAATATCACCCATTATCTTGTATATTTCAGTTTTTGCATCCACATCGATCCCTTGCGTTGGTTCATTGAAAATCCATATGTGGGCATTTTCACCCATCCATTTACCCACTGATACCTTTTGCTGATTACCCCCACTAAGCGTTCTGACTACTTGCAAGGGAGAAGAAACCTTAATCGAAAATTTGGAAATTGCTTGATTGACAAACTTTCGAACTTGATTATTCATAATAAAACCAAATTTTGTCAATTTGCCTAAATGCGCAAGCGAAAGATTTTCCTTTACTGTCATCTGAACAAGCAGCCCCTCTTCCCGGCGTTTCTCGGGAATCATTACCACTCCCTTCGTTATACTGTGTCCGGGAGATTTGGAGACAAACGGGTTACCCTTTAACATGATCTCTCCGCTATCCTTCTTTTTACCGGAGAAAATC
>CAYVSF010000421.1:0-3155 GCA_964453775.1 uncultured Bacteroidales bacterium | reverse complement strand
TTGTCGATTCCCTGCTCTGATTTAACGCCTTTATATTTCCAGTGAGCCGCATATCCTTTTTCAGCAATCTCGTCCATTCTGCTGGTGCGGATTTGCACCTCCACCCCTTTTTTGTCAGGTCCCACAACTGTTGTATGTAAGGATTCGTAGCCATTTGATTTGGGCACCGATATCCAGTCGCGAAGGCGTTTTGGATTGGGTTGGTAAAAATCGGTGACAATCGAATACACCCGCCAGCAATCGGCCTTTTCATTTTTAGGCTTGCTATTGAGGATAATGCGGATAGCAAAGAGGTCATACACCTCCTCAAAAGAAACATTTTGCTTCTTCATCTTCTGCCAAATCGAGTAAACCGATTTGGGTCTCCCTTTGATCTCAAATTTAAAGCCCTGCCTTGTTAATTCCTTCTTAATCGGGTCGCAAAAGCGGTTGATGTATTTATTACGTTCTTCTGTGGTATCCTGCAACTTTTTAATCAGTTCCTTGTAGGTTTCATTCTCGGTATATTTGAAGGCCAGGTTTTCCAGCTCCATCTTCACATTGTACAGGCCCATCCTATGTGCCAGTGGAGCATAAATCGCAAAGGCCTCCATGGACAATTTCAATTGATTCTCTCTTGATTCATAGTTAAGGCTGCGCATTTCTTCCAGGAGCAGTGCCAGGCGAACCAGGATAACACGCACATCTTCCACCATACTCAGCAACATTTTCTGGTAGTAATCCTGCTGATGCGTCTCCTTTTGTAGCTTCACCTGTTCAATTTTGAGCAGGCCTTCAATAATTGAGAGCACCCGGGGTTCAAAATTTTCCTTAACCGCTTTCTTCGTCAGATATTTTTCCTTTACAGCTTCATACAACAGGCCTGCAGTAATGGATCTTGGTCCCAGACCAATCAGCTCTGTAATGATGGAGCAAACATCCAGCTGTTGCAGAATTAAGGGTTCCCCGCTGGGAAGACGCCTGTCGGCATAAGCTGCCAATGCAATATCAAAAGCTTTTCGAATGATTTTCTGATCGGATTTGTTCAGGAAATTACTACCTGAGCGGAGGATATCCCTGTAGGAGTCAACAATTTTCCTTTTCTCCTTATCCTTAAAATATTCGGGGTTTGGTGATTTTTTTAAGATGTTTAATGAAACCGCCATGTTTCTTAAAGAATTTTAAAGCTGTCGGCATCCATCCACACTGGAAACTTTTGCCGAAATCTTTCCAATGATTGTTTTGACAAGTTAATTGTTTCTATAAACTCTTTATGTGCGGGAATATTGCTAATAATATTTCCCTTCGCATCTATTAGCCTTGAATCTCCCGAATAGCTAATCCCGGTTCCATCGGTTCCCACGCAATTTACTCCTGCAACACATGCCTGGTTTTCAAGTGCACGGGCTTCCAGCAAGGTTTTCCAAACTTTATTCCTGGGTTCGGGCCAGTTGGCAATATAAATCAGCAAATCATAACTATTTTGTTGATTTCTACTCCAAACCGGAAACCTGAGATCATAACAAACGAGTGGGAAAATCTTCCATGATTTGTACTCAATAATCAGTTTATCCTTACCAGGTGTGTAATGCTCATTCTCTTCACCCATTCTAAACAAGTGACGTTTATCATATATCCGGAAGCTTCCATCGGGCATTACAGCATATAAACGATTGTAGTAACTGGCATGTTCATTCACAATAACACTTCCAATCATCAGGGCATCTTTCTCTGAGGCCATCTTCTGCATCCACTTTAAAGTTTCACCGGCAGGTATTTCTGCCAGCGCTTCCGGATGCATGGAGAAGCCGGTGGTAAACATTTCCGGCAGGATAATTACATCGGTATCGTCAAGGGGTGCAAGTTTTCGCTCTAAATTATTGCGGTTGGCATCCGGATCTTCCCAAATTAAAGCTGTCTGTATAAGGCTAACGCGCAAATTTTCATTTTCCATAATTACTCTTCTTGTGCAAATTCTGTATCCGCTACCACACGGTAATCGGCGAGTATCTTTTTCATCATTGGCATGTAAAAGTACCAGAAAAAACGCTTTTGGTGATCAAACAAAGAACTGATGAATTTCAGCTTATCAACCCCGGCAAATCTCGACAGGTTTGTCGACACCTTATTTTCGGCAAAATCACCTGCAAAATAATAAAACCAGTAGTTCGATCTATACTCAGAAACAGCAGGAAACACAGCCCGAAGGTTATTCGCCTGCAATAGGGAATCCCCTTTTTCATTTACATCCAATTTAAAGTTTGCGAGAACCGTATTTCTATTTCCCGAATAGGTTATATCAAACCATTTGTAGAAATTCATTTGCCGTTGAACTCCAAAACGCTTTTTCATCTCAGCCGTAGCTTCAAGCTGCATGTAATCGTTGTTTAGGTGAGCATCTCCTTCAAGCACCAGGATAGTTCCAAATTTGTGCACCAACACAATGCCATCTCCCTGGAAGGGCCATTTGTTTTGGTTTTGTTCTTTGTATAGTTTCACAATCCATGCAGGTATATCGCCACTTTCAGGATCAAGGTCTTTCCAGTAGCAGCCTGTCCAGCCACTCCAGTTAATTGCCAGCATGTCTTCTAACTTTTCCCGGATCAGTGCATTGGTAGGTGCATTGAAGAAATTAAACTCGGCAAGAATTAATTTTCCTCGTTCTTTCATGCTCTTCACCAGCAAATAATCATTTTGGTTAAGCCCCCCATAGACCATTTCAGTGCCCATTACATCCTGATTATCACGCCTGTACCACTCATTATAATAAACACCATAGGTATCGGTGTAATAAGCCAAATCATAGGAATTGGCTGCAGATTCTATCTCATCAATCCGGATACTTTTAAAATCAAACTTCTGCTGCTTACTGTCCTCCAATGGATAAAAACCCATATAATCCTCGTTTATATCATAAGATTCACCATTGTTTTTTACATATTTATAATGGTTTAGCAACCAGAAGAAGGAGGCATGTTCTGTTCGTTTTGTTGTTGGAACCGTTTTGTCCAGTACATAAATATTCAATTCCTTTTCACTCCTTAAGAGCCAAAACAGCCAACTGGCAGAAAAGAGAATAATAAAGGCCAGCAGAACAATAAGAAAAGCTTTGTATTTCATTGCTTTAATACTTAATTATCAATCCATTAACCGCACAAAACAACTGCACTGTTTTT
>CAYVSF010000420.1:0-3164 GCA_964453775.1 uncultured Bacteroidales bacterium | reverse complement strand
CTTCATCTGCTGATGCAGGGTTGACAGGTGCCAGTGCCTTAACAGGAAGAGCCAATGGCTATGTAATTGCTGATTCCCTGCATAATGCTAGTCCGCCTTACGCACCAAAGCAGGTGACCTATACAATTACTCCAATAAATCCTACGGGTTGTTCCAATGGAGCAGCTGTAGAAGCAACAATTACGGTTCATCCGACAGCCAACACCTACTTTAATTATGGCACCAATAATGAGTACACAGAAGACAGCGTGACCTGTTTCGGCGATTCAGATGCCTATGCAACAATTGTGGCAGAAAACGGAGTCGGTATTTTCAATTACGAATGGAATGACCCGGCCAGTCAAACTTCCGACCAGGCAACCGGACTGGCAGCCGGTTGGTATACCGTAACCATTACTGATAATCAGGAATGTAAGGTTACCGATTCCATTGAAATAAAAGAGCCGGATCTTTTAATAGTTACACCAGATAGTCAACAAGTTACTTGTGCAAATTATGAAAATGGCTGGGCTACTGTAGATCCTGATGGAGGTAACGGACAGTATAGTTATCTTTGGAGTACAGGCTCAACAAATGATACAATTTCCGACCTTCGAGGAGACACCTACTTTGTAACAGTCACTGACTACAAAGGCTGTAATGTCACAGAAGATATCTTTGTATATGAACCAGGAGTTCTCATTGCAGATATTTCTAAAATTGATGTGCGATGCTATGGGGAAGATAATGGATGGGCAAAATGTGAAACAAGTGGTTCGGGTATTTATAGTTATTCCTGGGCTAAAGATGGTATCCCTCTTTCATATACATCACAAATAATTACAAACCTAGAACCTGGCTTGTACTCTGTAACAGCAACAAGTGCAGGAGATTGCCCAGCAGTGGGAGCAAAAGAAATACTTGAACCAGCTCCACTTCAAACCTTTACCGATTCTACCAACATTTCCTGTGCAGGAGATGGTGACGGTTCTGTTGATTTAACGGTAGAGGGTGGTAATGGCGATTATAGTTACAGCTGGAGTACAGGAGCATCGACAGAAGATCTAATCAATGTTCCCGGGGGATTGTATTATGTAACTGTCACGGATATTAAAGGATGTACTACCCAAGATTCTTCGGGTGTTGGAGAACCACCCCCTTACATCTCATCCATCGACACCAACCACATTCGTTGTTATGGTGAAGATAATGGTAGTATCAATCTAACAGTTGAAGGTGGTAATGGGGATTATAACTATCAATGGAATACAGGCGCAACTACAGAAGACCTGGGTGGCTTAACAGCTAATGAATATACTGTTCTTATAACTGATGCTAAAGGCTGCGAACTTAGGGATACAGCTACTATTGATGAACCAGATAAGCTAAGGCATACCCTGCTTAAAGAAGACATTAGCTGTTACGGATATGCAGATGGTTATGCCATTGCAACGGCTAATGGTGGCAACGGAGGTTTTGAATATCTATGGTCAAATGGGGTGGAAAATGATACGGTAAGCGGATTAACCACCGGAGAGTATACACTATACATTAACGATCGAAGAGGATGTGAGAATTTTGATACAATTACCATTACCGAACCTGAACGCATTCGCATGGGCATTACAACCAGTGAGATTCTCTGTCATGGCGACAGGGACGGAGAAATATCCATCAGGACAACTGGAGGAATAGAGCCTTTTAATTATACCTGGAATACAAGCGATCAAAATGTGCCACAGATTAAGAATTTGGGGCCGGGGGCTTATTCAGTTACTGTAACAGACCAAAACGGATGCGAAGTAACTTCTACCATCAACCTTACAGAACCATCTGCTCTTAATGCTGATATTATTGTAGACGATGTAAGCTGTTATGGTTTTAATGATGGTGCAATTAATGTATCTGTTAGTGGCGGAGTTCCAAAATATAGCTACTCATGGTCAACAGGTGAAACATCACCTACATTATCCTTCCTGGATGAAGGAAATTATGAAGTAACCATCACCGATGCAAATAAGTGTATCCTGGAATCCGAAGCAGAAGTTTTTGAACCCGAAAAGCTTACCATCGACCCTGTTTATACACCTTCATTCTGCCCTGACATTAATGATGGGAGCATTGATCTGAATATCAATGGTGGCATCGGTTCCTATTCCATTTACTGGTCGAACAATGAGACAACAGAAATCATCTCCGATCAACGCTCTGGAAATTACGAAGTGACCATATTAGATGAAAACCTTTGTGAGCTAGACACAGTTCTCTTCCTGCCCAGCGTAAACGACATTTGTCTGGATATTCCTTCCGCCTTCACTCCGAACGGAGATGGTAGAAATGATACCTGGCAGGTCGACATGCGGGATCTTTATCCTAATGCAACGGTAGAAGTATTTAACAGATGGGGAAACAGGGTTTTCTACTCTGAGAATTATGACGCAGATAGCTACTGGGATGGAACCTTTAGAGGAAAGCCCCTTCCTATGGATTCCTATTATTACATCATTTACCTGAAAAATGGAAGCGCCAGAATATCGGGTGCCGTAACTATAGTCAGATAATGAAACAAACATACAAGGTGATCTAACTTACCCCGTTACAGAAATGGACCTCACCTTTTTAAACTTGAGATAGCCTGCTTAATTTATTAATTTTACAAAACCTTTTTGTTTGAATTCGTATAATGGTAGTGTAAACAAATGCTGGAAACCATGAAAAAACTTTATCCTGTACTTCTACTTCTTTTATTCGTTCCATTTTTTATACATGCACAAAATCAACTTCACCATCCTGCAAAAATTTACAAGGCCCAGGATGGGAAACTATACATCAACAAATCGCTTCCCATCTACTTAAGGATAGCTACATCCCCGGATGCCAATGCCGAAAGCTACCTTCTGGAAAGCGAAGATTCCAAAGCCTATTCCAACCCTATGTATCTGGACACCGAAGGATATAACACATTGCGATCGCCATCAAAAGTGGATACAGCTACCAAAGAAATCGTTTATCCTTTACAGGATATTATTTTTGAAGTTTACGCAGACAGCAAAGCACCTTCTACAAAAATCAACTTTGACAAGAAACTGAGCTATAAAAAGGAGGACATAAATTATTACGGAGAGAAGCTAACTTTAAGCTTCACCTCTTACGATGCTACTTCTGGTGTTGAAGGAACATATATC
>CAYVSF010000419.1:0-3174 GCA_964453775.1 uncultured Bacteroidales bacterium | reverse complement strand
TTTCGCATTACTTCCTCTACCCTTCTTATTGGTTTTCTTTCGTATTCTTACCCATAAAATAGTAAACGAGCAAGCCTACGCCACCAAAGAAAAATATACTTGCCGGATAGGCAACTTCACGATCTATGGAAGCATATTCATATAAACAATACCCCACTATAAATCCCAAAGCAATTCCTATCAAAAACAAGCCATACTTTAAGGAAGGAGGCAAAGCGCCTTCACGATCAAAAATTTTGGCATCTACACCTTTTTCTATTAAAGCAAGACGCTCTTTTCTTCTTACAAAAAGATGAAAAATCCCATAAACTGTAAGAAAAAATACTACGGGTACCATCCAATCATCCATAACAAATCATTTTAAAATTATTATTTTACGTTCACATGATAAGACGCCCCAACTTTAGAAGACGTTACAAAAAAACATTACTTTTTCACACAATAACTTTAAACTATTGACTTACAAGAGTTTAACCTCCCTATTACAAGTTTCGCATAATTCTTTTTAAATTTAGCATACATAATAGAGAAAAATTGTAACCGGTATTTACTGATCAGCGTCTTACATATACATGAATTCTATAGATGATTGTACAATTATAAAAATGGTACTGGTTGGGAACCAGCAAGCTTTTGGCATCCTTGTGGAGCGCTACCAGGAAATGGTTTATACGCTTGCTCTGCGCCTTTTAAAAAACGTGCCTGATGCAGAGGAGCTTACGCAGGATTGCTTCATCAAAGCTTATAACTCTCTCCCCAATTTTAAAATGGAGGCGAAGTTTTCAAGCTGGTTATATCGTATTGTTTACAATGCCGGCATTTCTATCTTAAGAAAAAAGCGGGTAGAGTTAAACGCAATTTATGACCATGAAATGGAAGAAACAGAGATTGGCCATGCACTTGATGCATTAGAACAAATGGAAGAAAAAGAAACCAGGCAGGCGATAAAAGATGCTGTTAACAGGCTCAATGAAACTGATGCTGCCATCATAAGTCTATATTATTTTGAAGAAAATACGGTTAAAGAAATTAGTGATTCGATTCAGCTAAGTGAATCAAATATCAAAATCAGACTATATAGAGCCAGAAAGCAACTATTCTCTGAACTTAGTGCTATAATGAAAGATTATGCTCAGCTGTAATGGCAATAAAAAGTATCATTAAAGGATAAACAAAAGGGATATGAAAAATATAAGCAGCACATCAGACAACCGAATGCGGGAGCTGATGAAGAAACATGGTATTGAAAGCCCTCCTTCCGGTTTAAGTCAAAAGATAATGGAACGAATCAATAAGGAAGGAAAACTGGAGGTGCAGAAGCAACCGAAATGGAAAACTATTTTCCTGAAATGGATGCCATTCCTGACCATCTTCTTCATGGCTGTTCTTACCTGGGCATACTACATATTTTATCTAAATGAATCCGCTCCTATATCTGGTGTAAGCGAAACCTTTTGGCTCCCCCTTTATAAAACAATGACAAGTCTTTTTGATTTTTTGAACCAAATATCCTTTTCCCCTTTTGTTTTTATAAGCATTGCCAGTATTTTATTACTTCTCGCCATTGATAAAATCATTATACGAATGATTCATACCCTCTAGGGAAACATAAAAGAGGATGTTAAGCGGGAACATCCTCTTTTGCATTTATGACTTCATCCCTTCCTATACTTTGAATTTTCCTATTTTTTCTTAGATTTGGTGACTAAATACGCTGAAATCTTGGAAAAATACACAGACAGCATACTTATTCAGGGAATAAGAAAGCAGGATAGCACTATCCTACAATATATTTATCGAAAATACTATCCGTCTGTGGAGCGCTATATTTTGAAAAACCAGGGCAATAACCAGGATGCCAGGGATGTTTTCCAGGAAGCTATTATCATAACCTACAGAAAAAGTTTGAATCCGGACTTCCAACTTGAAAGCAGTCTAAAGACGTATATCATATCCATCAGCAAATATTTATGGTTGAAGGATCTAAGAAATAAAAAAACCGAGGATGAAGCACTCGTCACATACGCTATAACCGAAGTTCCGCAAGATATCAATGAAGCGTTCATCAAGAAGCATCAACGTTACAAAATATATCAGGAAAACTATAAACTACTCAGCAAGGAATGTCAAAAAGTACTGAACCTCTATTTTAAAGAAATTCCAATAACAGAAATTGCCAAACGTTTGAACTATAAGAGTACCAATTTCGTAAAAAAGAAGAAATATGAGTGCAAAGAACGATTAATCCAGTTGATCAAAAAAGATAGCAGATATAAGGAAGATGAGTGAAGAGAAGTATAAAAAAACAGATCGATACCTGGACAAAGAGATGAGCCGGGAAGAAAAAGATGCATTTGAAATGAGCCTTAAAACTGATAAAGAACTGCAGCGGAAGCTTGAAATACAGAAAGAAATCCGGGAGGCACTCAGCGAAGAAGATATCATGCAACTTAGGGAGCGCATGGCGGAGGCAATGCAACAGCCTGTTAAAAAGAAAATTGCATGGTACAAGATTGCAGTGGTACTCATTCCCTTATTACTGGGAGGTGGATGGCTAATGAATCATTTCACAAGCAGGACAACAGAAGATTTATTCCAGGAATACTATTTGCCTTATGAACCCATTTCTAATTCACGTTCCTCGTATAATTACGCTTTTGAAAACAGGGAAATTAGGGCAGCCATAGACGCTTATTCACAAAAAAAATATAGTGTTGCAGCTAAAAACTTTGCCAGCATCGATGCAACTAAAATTGACATTCCAGATATACAACTGCAAATGGCCTGTAGTTTTTTATTGTCGAACAGGGAAGTGCAAGCTATTGAGATTTTTAAGGATATAGCTAAAAGCAATCATCCCCTTTTTGCACAAAAAGCAGAATGGTACCTTGCACTGGCTTACTTAAAGAAAGATCAAATTAAAAATGCAAAAGAAGTCCTGACGAAGATAAGCACTTCCAACCATTATAAAAGCAGAGAAGCCATTGAAATAATGGAGAAACTGGAATAATTACTTCTTTTTCTTACGAAGCCTCCATGCCAGGAAAACAGCAACGCACAAAAAAACCGCAATAAAAATAAACAGCTTACTCTTTCTCTCCATAAACATGGCGTCATTTTCTCCCATAAGAAGGTAGCCGGCCCAAAAATAGGGATGTGAACGTAGCGGATCAG
>CAYVSF010000418.1:0-3175 GCA_964453775.1 uncultured Bacteroidales bacterium | reverse complement strand
CCCGCTTCATTGTCTGTTATAATGATAGGCATGGGAATGTCTTTGGAAAGACGGGACTTTAAGAATGTAATTTTGTATCCCCGTGCAATGTTAACAGGTATTCTGTGCCAGTTGATTATCCTTCCCCTAATTGCCTTTTTGCTGGTGGGTTTTTCTGGTCTGGATCCGGTGTTCAAAGTGGGTTTCATAATCATTACAGCTTGCGCAGGAGGTGCTGCTACGAATCTTATTACCCACTTATTGAGAGGTAATGTGGCTTTGTCTATTTCACTTACAGCTATCAACAGCCTTATTGTGCTGGTATCATTACCACTTATTGTTAATTTATCGTTGATTCTATTTTTGGGCGAGGAGCGGGAGCTGCACTTACCGGTGATGAATACGGTTGGAAATATTCTGCTTACAATTATCTTACCTACCATTGCAGGAATGAGTATACGCTATCATTTTTACCGGTTTACCGTGCGCATGCAAAAGCCCCTAAAATTTATTCTGCCGGCAATTTTGTTGGTGGTTTTCATTGTGGTGATGTTTTTTGACAACCCGGATGGTGAAAGTGATATTTTTGGGTATTTGCATTTGCTACCCTGGGCGTTGGGTTTGAATTTTATTTCTATGCTGGCCGTTTATTTTACAGCGAGATTTATGCATCTGGGTGGGAAAAACAATTTTACTTTGAGTATTGAGGTAGGATTGAAGAATAGTATTATTGGGATTTATGTGGCTAAAAGTTTAATAGGAGATCATGATATGACAATGGTTTCTGTTATATATGGTAGTTTTACATTCTTTTCAACCCTGCTCTTTGGATATATTTTTAAGCGTTTTGAGATTGGATGGCCCAGATGGTTGTCTTAAAAATCCTAATTAATATAGGGGATTTTAATAAAAATGATGTAAATTACGATGTGAAAATTTATGTATTTTCAAAGGCGTAAGATACTTATAGTGAGAACCCTAAAAATATTTATCAATGAAAACTATGAATAAAACTACATTAAAAGTACTTGTAGCTGCTTTTTCTCTTTCTCTTTTAGTTGTTGGTTGTCAAAGCAATCAGAAAAAATCAGAAAAAATAAGCAAGGATGATAAAATGGGAAAAGCCGAAGTTGAAGAAAAAGTTCGCGAGGTGGTTTATCCATTGCCTTCTTCCTATGAAGTTACAGAGATGCTTAATGAAGTTGGGGCATCCTATATTATTGGACTTTCCAACTCAGTAGAAAATGTAGATAATTATTTTTCTGATAAAGAGCAGGCTTTGAATTTGGGTGTATATAGTGCAGACCTCAGCTATGCCAGTACATACAACATGAAGCAGTACACCATGAATTATATTGAAGCCATTGAACAGTTGGTAAAAGAGCTTGGTGTAACCGGAGCTTTCACCCGTGATTTTATTGATGAGATTGAAGCTAATATTGACGACAAGGATGAATTGGTAGATTTAATCACCAATGCCTTTTACGACACCTATTCATTTCTTGTGCGCAGGGATAAGGAAGATCTTTCGGTACTTGTACTTACCGGAACCTGGGTAGAGTCGTTGTACATTACTACACATATCTCTGAAAACACCTATCGCGACACAGAAATGGTGAATGTTATGCTCCAGCAAAGAGAATCATTAATTAAATTGCTGGAAATTATGAAAAAGCATGAGGATCATGAGACCATACAGGAGCTTTATCATGATTTGAAACCAATTTTAGAAATATATCGTAATATGGATGAAAGCAGTATTAAAGAAAGTGAAGTTAATGCCATCGTAGAAAATATAGAAGGAGTACGCAGTAAAATTATATCGTAAATCCGTTTTCATAACAATAAAAATAGCTCATACCTGCATGTATGGGCTATTTTTCTACCACTGAGACCCCATGAGTGAATCGATCCTGAATGCGTTAATCCATTTATTTGCCATTGTTGCAAATGTGAATAAGGAGGGCCTTTCCGCCAAGGGGAAAAGCATTGTTAAAGCTTACCTGAAGCGGTATCTGAGTGGTGAGCTTTTAGAAGAGTACCTCAATCTTTTTGATAACTACTATAATTTTTACAAGCGTGAACTGGGAGAGTCGGAGGATGATGAAAGTATCGATAATCATGCATTGATAAATTTTCAAATTGCCAATGTCAGCCGGCAAATAAAGACAGGTCTTTTAAGAGAAGAACGGATTATTGTATTTACCCAGCTTTTGGAGTTCGTTTTTGAAGATCATGTCTTAACCAGGGGCGAAGATTTTTTCATCCAAACGGTTGCAGATTCCTTTAATCTTTCCGAAAAAGAGTATACTAACCTTCGGGAACTCATTTTCAGTGGGGATACGGAAAAGATGGATGCCGCAAATGTAATGGTAATCAACAACCAGCTCACCGAATGGAGTGACAGTCTTGCCTGGGTAATGCGGGAGAAGAACAGGCAAAAGCGTATTCCTTATAAGCACATTTTCAGGGATAATCTCTACGGCAGGTTGATCTTTTTATACATTGAATCAACCCGCATGCTGATTTTTCGTTATATCGGCGAGTTGAATCTTTACCTGGAAAATCAGAAAATTGAAAAGGGACGGACGTATATTTTTAAGAGCGGTTCGATTATAAAGGGGCCCAATATTGAATCGATTTATTACAACGAAGTTTCGACTCATTTTTTGCATACCGGCCGGAAACCAATTCATTTTGTGGGGAAAGATCTTGAATTTCGCTTTCCAAATAGTAAAAATGGTATTCATACTTTTACTTTCTCGGAATATTCAGGTCGTCTTATTGGTATCATGGGAGGTAGCGGTGTAGGCAAGTCAACCCTGCTTAATTTGCTAAATGGGAAATTACTACCCCTAAAGGGCAAGGTTACCGTGAATGGCATTGATGTGCATCGAGGAAAAGAATCGCTAAAAGGGGTGATTGGCTTTGTGCCCCAGGATGATTTACTTTTCGAGGAGTTGACCGTTTTTGAAAACTTGTATTATAATGCCCGCTTGTGTTTTAGCGATTATACAGAAGACCAAATAAATCATGTTGTTGAAGATGTTCTCATCGATTTGGACTTGCATGAGATTCGTAATTTAAAAGTAGGAGATCCACTCAATAAATTCATTAGTGGAGGTCAGCGAAAACGCTTGAATATAGCACTTGAGCTTATACGAGAGCCTTCTGTGCTATTTGTAGATGAGCCTAC
>CAYVSF010000417.1:0-3185 GCA_964453775.1 uncultured Bacteroidales bacterium | reverse complement strand
CCGGCAGTAAATTTCGCTGCAACCTTAATTGCACTTGGACTGCTAATGTTCTTGATTTATACCATTTTCGATATAAAATTGGATAGACAGTTAAAGTCAGATGTTGTCGAAGAAGAAGAGCCATTCCGCTTCTCAGATCTCATTAAGCTTATTACCAATCGTTCTTTCTTATTTATTGCACTATTGTGTGTTACTTTTTATTCTGCCGTATTCCCATTTATGCAATATGCACCTGATCTGTTGATTAACAAGTATGGCTTTACTTATGAATTACCTGCAGCAAATACTTTTGGCAGCACAATGGCAGGAAATGTATTCATCTATATTGGACTGTTTATTTTTGCACTGGCAATAACTTTATGGCCTTCGTATATAAAAGAAAAATCCAAAAAGTATCTGGTTACCGGCTTGGTTCTTACATTATTTGTTCTCTTCATTTATACATTCCGCGATACACTTGAATTATGGTTGAATAATGGTCCGAAGACTGCAAGTTTAATACCATTGGGCTCCATTCTTTTTACCCCGATATTTGGGAATTATGTGGATAAGAAAGGGAAAGCAGGTACTTTAATGATATTTGGTGCTATACTGCTTATTTTTGCGCATATTTCTTTGTCTGTTTTGGATAATGTATTTATCGGATATTTTGGACTGGTTTCGCTGGGAATTGCCTTTTCATTAGTACCAGCAGCTATGTGGCCTTCAGTAGCTAAGATTGTTGCCGAGAATCGTCTGGGAACAGCTTATGCAACCATGTTTACTATCCAGAATATTGGTCTGAATGCCTTCTTCAAAGGTATAGGCTGGGTATTGGATAAAGTAAACCCAGATGTTGTGGCGCAAATTGAGGCAACACGTGAACAACTTAAAGCCCAGGGACTTTCAAGTGGAGAGATCAGTGAAAGATTGCAGGATATGCAGCAGGTTACGCATGAGATACCTCCTTTTGATTACACAATACCAATACTTATGCTTGTTGGACTTGGTGTTCTTGCTATGTTCCTTGCCTTTATGCTTAAACGAGCAGATATAAAGCAGGGCTATGGTCTTGAAAAGCCTTCTAACAGCTAGTAGAGAGAATATTACTTAACTTAAAAGGATTGGCGAAAGTCAATCCTTTTTTGTTTTGTTTCAATAGTTTTTAAAACAGGGAAAAAATTGTAATTTTAGCCTTTTAATTAAATTAATTATAAATAAAAGGAGGAAATACGAATATGAGTGAATTATTAAAACTTCAACCTGCCGCATTGTGGAAACACTTTCAGGCATTATGTGATATTCCCAGGCCTTCCAAGAAAGAGCAGAAGGCTGTTGAATTTGTAAAAAAGTTTGGAGAAGATCTGGGTCTGGAAACCATCGTTGATGAGGTGGGTAATGTTATTATCAAAAAGCCTGCTACATCAGGAATGGAAAATAAGAAAACGGTTGTTTTGCAAGGCCATTTAGATATGGTGCCACAAAAGAACAACGATACTGACCACGATTTTGAAAAAGATCCAATTCAGGCTTATGTTGATGGTGATATCGTAACTGCAAAAGGAACTACATTAGGTGCTGACAATGGAATGGGAGTTGCAGCAGCTATGGCTGTTTTAGAAGCAAAAAATTTAGAACATGGTCCTGTTGAAGCTTTGTTTACCATCGATGAAGAAACAGGAATGACCGGAGCTCATGCTTTGAAGCCGGGTTTGCTGGATGGTGAGATTCTCCTCAATATGGATTCGGAAGATGAGGGTGAAATTTATATCGGGTGCGCCGGTGGAATAGATACAAATGTTAAGTTTTATTATAAAGAAGAAAAGGTTCCTACTGATTCTAAACCTTATAAGCTGGTTGTAAAAGGAATGAAAGGTGGACACTCCGGACTTGATATAGCCTTACAACGCGGTAATGCGAATAAAGCGATTAATCGCATTCTTTACAAAGTAACTCAAACCCTTGGTGTTCGCCTGTCTACAATTGAAGCCGGTAGCTTAAGAAATGCAATTCCACGTGAGGCAGAAGCTGTTGTAGTGGTTCCAAATGCACACGAAGGCGAGTTTAAGACTTTTGTTGAAGAAACCGCTGAAATATTGAAAGCTGAACTTTCCGAAACAGAGCCCAATATGTCTGTTGAGCTTAAGGAAGCAGATATGCCCTCATTTGTTATTGATGAAAAAACCCAGGGTAATTTAATTCGTGCAGTATATGGCTGTCCGAATGGAGTGATGCGTATGAGCGATTCTATGGAAGGACTGGTAGAAACTTCTACCAATCTGGCTGTTGTAAAATCGGAAGATAGCTACATTAAGATTGAAACCTTGCAGCGTAGTTCTGTTGATTCTGCAAAAGAAGATTTAGCAACAATGATTCGCAGTGTTTTTGAACTTGCCGGAGCAGAGGTTGTACATGAGGGAGCTTATCCCGGTTGGAAACCCAATATGAAATCACCTATTTTGAAAACCATGTTGGATGTTTATAATTCACATTTTGGTAAAGAAGCCAAAATAATGGCGATTCATGCAGGACTGGAATGTGGTATTATCAGCGAAGCTTATCCAAAACTGGACATGATCTCGTTTGGCCCAACCATTAACTATCCCCACTCTCCTGATGAGGAGGTGAATATAGACACTGTTCAAAAATTCTGGGAATTATTAGTGGAAACATTGAAAAATGTTCCTAACAAATAATAAAGGAAGATTACTCTAAAGCCCCGGTTCTAATAGACCGGGGTTTTTTTATGAGCTTAATCCCTATAACAATTATGTCATCGATCTGTTGACCATCCCCAATCCAGTCCAAAATGGTTTTGTCCAAAATCTCCTCCTGCTCCTTCATGGATTTGTTATGGATGTCCAAAAGTAATTTTTTGAAGCGTTTTGTTTTGAACTTCTCGTCCTTGGGGCCACCAAATTGGTCCACATACCCGTCTGAAAACATATATAAACAGTCACCTATTTGATAAGAAATTTTGTGATTGGTGAATTTCTCTTGCTCTGCGTAGTATATTCCAATTGGCATTCTATCGGCCTTGTATTTAATCAATTCATTATTCCTGATGAGATACAAGGGATTAAATGCACCAGCAAATTCTATAGTCTGCTCTTCCTTATGTATGACGCAAAGTGACATATCCATTCCATCTTTTGCTTCCCCGCTTTTTCCTGTTTGATGTAAGGAAAATTTTATTTTTTCTCTTA
>CAYVSF010000416.1:0-3190 GCA_964453775.1 uncultured Bacteroidales bacterium | reverse complement strand
ATCGAACCAGGGACACACGGATTTTCAGTCCGTTGCTCTACCAACTGAGCTATGGTACCCTTTTGCTCGTTAGCGATGCAAATATAAGTGAAAAAAATCGTTTGCAAAATTTTTTATGGGAAAAATCTAAATGGAGATCCTTCATCAAAACTTATCAAAATTTATCCAACTCATTCACAGAAAATTGTGAGCGAATTATCAGAAATAAATTTGTTCCTGAATATGATTTTACCTTTTATTTGATTCATAAAGAAGAATTCTTTAGTTTCTGAATAATTGAACATTAGTTTTTTATAAGTTTGCAGAACTTATGAACGAGGGGAATGAAACGACAATGAATTTTAACATTTTAAAATACACATCAAAAATGATTAAAATGGATTGGACGTTCCTGAATGTGAATAAATTTTTAGTTTTTTGAATTTCAGCAAACTAAAAATTTTAAACAGATGAAACCCTCATCCTTAAAGGAATTAAATGTATAGGAACAAAAACAAAAGGACATAAATATAAACACATTAAAGATGCTTGGGATGAGGGTTCGCTGAACACCTTAAAAAATAAACAATCGTGTGAGGCAACAAATACCATTAAAGGCAAATAAAAAAATATAACATTCAAATATTCAGTAGTTTAACTAAAATATATTCGTATGAAATGGAATATCAGAGCTACACCTTAACCAATGGCATCCGTTTGGTGCACAAGAAAATATCCTCGCCGGTAGCGCATCTGGGTATTTTTATCAATGCCGGCTCCCGCGATGAGGAAAATGAAGAGCACGGCATGGCGCATTTTATCGAGCATGCCATCTTCAAAGGCACCAAAAGACGAAAAGCCTATCACATCCTGAGCAGGATGGAAGATGTGGGTGGAGAAATCAATGCATACACCACCAAAGAAGAAACCTGCATTCATACCTCCTTTCTCAAAAATGATTATGAAAGGGCCACAGAGCTCATCTGGGATATTGTTTTTAACTCGGTATTTCCAGGAGCAGAATTGAATCGTGAAAAAATTGTGATTCTCGAAGAAATTAATTCCTACAAAGACGATCCGGCAGAGCAGATCTTTGATGATTTTGAGGAGTTGGTATTTAAAAATCAACCCCTGGGAAAAAACATTTTGGGAAGCCCCCATCTCTTAAAACAATTTGGAAAGAAAGAAATTGAACGATTCATTCAGAACAATTACTTCACCGATGAAATGGTGTTATGCTCCGTTGGAAACATTTCATTTCCGGCGCTTGTGAAATTTATTGAAAAATACTTCGGACAGCTCCCAAAAAAAACAAGAAGCAAACCCAGGGTAGCTTTTGCAGGATACCAGCCTTCCATCATTTATCAGGATAAGCACACCCACCAGGCCCATTGTATTATTGGAAATGTGGCATGCCAACAGGATCACCCGGACAAAACAGCGATGATATTACTGGACAATCTACTGGGAGGACCGGGGCTCAATTCGCGATTGAACCTTGCCCTGAGGGAAAGAAAAGGATTTGCTTATCATATTGAATCCAGCTATACGCCTTACTCCGACACAGGCATTTTCAATGTCTATTTTGGAAGCGACAAAAAGAACCTGGAAAAGGGCATCCAGCTTATTTTGAAAGAATTCCAGCTTCTAAAAGAGAAACCACTGGGTATCATGCAACTTAAAAAAGCCAAGCGGCAATTGTACGGGCAAATTGCTATCCAGTCGGAAAATAACGCCAACCTCTTACTTGCCATGGGAAAAAGCTATCTCCTTTTCAACCGGGTGGACACACTGGAAGATATTCATAGAAAGATTGAAGCCGTTTCTGCGGACGAAATTCAGGAAATTGCCAATGAAGTTTTAGACGAAAATAAATTATCGGTTCTTGCATACAACTAACATCTATGATTGATCCCAAAATTGAAGAATATATTTTGACTATCAGCCCGGAAAACCGGCCGGTTCTTCAGGAAATTTATCGCGAAACCCATGTTAAACTGCTGCGTCCGCGTATGCTTTCAGGACCATTGCAGGGACAATTCCTAACCATGATCAGTAAAATGATTGAGCCGAAAAAAATACTTGAAATTGGAACCTTCACTGGCTATTCAGCTATCTGTCTGGCTGAAGGACTTACAGATGATGGCGAGCTACATACCATTGAACTTAACGACGAATTGGAAGACTTCATTCGAAAGTACATTCAAAAAGCCGGTCTGGATAAAAAAATTAATCTGCACATTGGCAATGCTCTGGAGTTGTTGGTAGAATTGCCCGATGATTTTGATTTAGCCTTTATCGACGCGGACAAAAGACAGTATGTAAGTTATTACGAAATGCTCATTGAAAAAATGCGCCCTGGGGGAATTATCCTTGCAGACAATGTTCTTTGGGATGGTAAGGTTGTGGAAATGGAACACCCCGACGATGAATACACAGCCGGAATAATGAAATTCAACGAGTACATACGCCAGGACAAGCGTGTAGAAAAAACCATTCTTCCCCTGCGAGATGGTCTGATGATGCTCCGAAAAAAATAAATCAGACAGAAAAAACGTCAAACAAACTTATATTCAAAAGGAAGTCTTAACTCACCAAATCAAGTTGCTTTTTTATCTCTCTTAGCAAATCATTGCCATTAATAGGCTTTGTTACGAAGCCATCAAATACATCTTTATACTTCCTGATTTCTTCTGGCAGTGCATAGGCAGATTGTGCAATGATGGGCAGATCAGCTCTTTTTTTACGAATTTCCTGAGCAGCAGCATGACCGTCAAGTACCGGCATTTTAATATCCATCAATATAAGAGCTATATCATGATCTTCAAGGGCCAGCTTCAGAGCCTCTTTACCATTACCTGCTCTTACAATATTAAAATCCAATTCTGATAAAATCTCTTCAATAAGTAAATAATTTAGCTCTTTGTCTTCAGCCACCAATATTTTCCGATTACTCCCCTTCATTTCTGTAGATTCATGACCAGCATCCAAATTTGTTTTCGCTGACTGGATAAAAGGTATGGTAAAATAGAAAGCAGTTCCTTTCCGAGGATCAGAATCCAACCATATTTTTCCTCCGAGGAGTTCCACAAATCCTTTTGCGATGGAGAGTCCCAGTCCCATTCCTTCATAGTCGCGATTCACCGACATATCGGCCTGCATAAAACGATCAAATATTTTTTCTTTCACCTCTTCCGGAACTCCAATTCCA
>CAYVSF010000415.1:0-3196 GCA_964453775.1 uncultured Bacteroidales bacterium | reverse complement strand
TTATCTCGTGTCCCTTATCGGTAAGCTCGATTGCATTGCTCTTTTCATCGATAATAAAATAGAGGTCATCCGTTACCTTGTGCATATGCTTGGAATTATCCTGCATATAGTGGTTTTCGGTCTTGAGCATCAGCGATTTATTTCCTTCTTCAGAAAGAAGCTTAATCAAGGCATTATTCTTGGGTAAGCCCTTATATGCCTGCAACAGATAAAATCCTGCTTTCTCATTATTGCCCTCTTTCAGGTGTTTTTTGGCCTCGGTAATCACCTGGGTAATCATCTTACGCTGAACGCTAACCAAGGATTCCACCTGGGGTTTAAACTCATCAAACAACTGGGTGTCCCCTTTAGGCACGGGACCTGAAATAATCAAAGGTGTACGGGCATCATCAATCAATACCGAGTCCACCTCATCGACAATGGAATAATTGTGCTTACGCTGCACCAGTTCATCGGCATTAATGGCCATATTGTCACGCAAGTAATCGAAGCCGAATTCGTTATTGGTACCGTAGGTAATATCAGCCTTGTACGCTTTTCTTCTAGCCTCGGAGTTGGGTTGGTGCTTATCAATGCAATCCACGGTAAGCCCGTGAAACTGGAAAATAGGTCCCATCCATTCCGAGTCACGCTTAGCCAGATAATCGTTCACGGTTACCAGATGCACTCCCCTTCCGGTTAATGCATTCAAAAATACCGGCAAGGTTGCCACCAGTGTCTTACCCTCACCCGTAGCCATCTCGGCAATTCTTCCCTGGTGCAGCACAATACCACCAATCAACTGCACATCATAGTGCACCATATCCCAGGTAATCTCATTTCCTCCGGCAATCCATGAATTATGGTAGATGGCCTTCTCACCATCAATTTCCACATTATCAAATTCAGCAGCAAGATTCCGGTCAGATTCGGTCGCAATTACCTCCAGTATTTCGTTCTCTTTGAACCTCCTGGCCGTTTCCTTAACAATGGCGAAAGCTTCCGGAATAGCTTCAGTAAGCTTTCCCTCCAGCTTCTCATCAATCTTCTTATCTAGTTTATCGATCTCCTGATATAACTCTTCCTGCTTATCTACAGATATTTCATCACTTTCAGCCTCGGTCTTCATGTTTTCGATCATCTGCATCTCTTCACCAATATGCGCTCTTATATCTTCCCTCAGCTTGGCCGATCGCTCACGAAGCCCATCATTGTTTATTTCGGCTAATCCCGCGTAAACCTCTTTAATTTGCTCAACCTGGGGCATCACTTCCCGGATATCACGGGTCGATTTATCTCCAAAAAAAGATCGTAATACGTTGTTTAAAATATTCATTCTGTTATGATTATTTTGTTGTTTTTTCCTGATTTTGATAACGGCCGATATCAGCGTTAAATTTTAACAAAAAGGCAATAAATCCTGATGATTGCTCAGACTGGATGTTGCAAATTTAGCAGCAGTTGCCGACCGTTATTTTCATTATCATACAAATGTAATATTTTTAAGTCAAATTAAACATTTGAAAGCCCTCTTAGATTGAGTTTTTATAAACATCCGGATGAGAAGGCAAGTTCCCCCAAAACTTTAAAACGTCCGATAAGACTTGCTGTATTATTGACTTCATTATTTTGAGTGTTGAATTATTAATTTTTCATTGAAGCTGGAATGTCCTGCCGGCCGATTCCAGATTCCGTTCTTCTCTGGCTATTCAATATCCTTTATAGCTGGCAATATTTGCTATCCCAAATCTTTCCAACGTCCGCAGGGCTTGGAAAACCCGCCATAGAATATCGTCTAAAGCGAGGCTGGTGGGGCAGGCTAAAGGTTGAAGAAAAGAAAACCCTGCTTGATAATAATATCGGTGGAATGTTCCTCCCGGTAAACTCTTCCAGTTCGTTCAACGAAAAAAGGCTTACCAGTAACCCGATAAGCCTTAAATGCATTAATATACAGGAAAATTATTATTCTTCTCCCCCGGCCCTTAGTTTCATAATATCCCGGTCGAAGACATAAAGGTTTTTGTCGCCAATTAGGTTAAGCTTGTCGATAATCTCCTGTGCAGAACTTTCCTCTTCAATCTGCTCAGTTACAAACCACTGAATCCATGAGTGTGTTGCATGATCCTTTTCCCCAAGGCACAAATCAACGATATCATGAATTGATTTTGAGATGTATTGTTCATGTTCCAGCACCTGGTCAAACATTTTATGAATATCGCCAAACTCTACCGGTGGCTTTTCAAATTCAGGAATGATGGCATGGCCGCCACGATCGTTGATATATGCAATGAATTTCATCATGTGCATTTTTTCCTCTTCCGCCTGCTCATAAAGCCATTGGGGTATCCCGGAGAAACCTTTCGCCTCGGTCCATGTTGCCATTGCCAGGTATAGGTTAGCTGAATAACCCTCTTTTTGTATTTGCTTGTTTAAAATTTCTTCCATCTTTTTCGATAGCATAGTGTTCAAATTTTTAGTGGTTTTACATTAAAAAACTACTTATATATGTAATTAACAGTAATACCTAATAAATATATATTTTGTTCATTTAATTATCCAAATCCAGGTTAAAGGTCTGTTTAAGCTTATCGAGATTTGGATTTTTTTCCATTAAAAACTTTAATTTTTCTTGATCCGTGTAAAGTCTCTTTGCATCTATCCCTTCTTCTTCCTCCAAAACCCTTATGGCAACCTCCAGCTGGATGTAATCATTCTTAAGAGAAGCCCTTAAATAGGCAATTAATTCATGGCGTACCTCGTTTAGTATCTCCTCTTGCAGCACATTTTCGAGTTCCAGGTATAATACAAAGTCATTATTAATAGTGGGTTTATGGTTTTCCAGCAAGTTAAATATGCGGGGGCGTGAAGTAAATTTTTCCGCAAATAGGCTCCAGTTTTGATGCAAATTTTCTACAGAAAATTCATTCTTTTCAGATCCTGAATTCTCAATCTCCTTTGCTTCGTCTTTGGGCTCTTTTGGGTTAATTCCCTGCGTCTGTGTAAGTGCTTTAATCGATACCGAACCGGGCCTCCTGCCAGGATGTGTCACCGGGTTCTTTGATTTTTGTTTGATCAAGTTTTTCTCCGGCTTGTCCTTTGCCTCTTGGTTATCCTCCTTTTCTTCGGGCTTATCTACCGTCTTTGTGGGCTCTTTGGGCTCTTTTTCGGCCGCTTTCTTGTTGGTCTCTTTGCTGTCATCGCTATTTTTTTTTTTTTT
>CAYVSF010000414.1:0-3202 GCA_964453775.1 uncultured Bacteroidales bacterium | reverse complement strand
TGAAGAATCAGCTGAAAAACTGGACGAATTAATGAAAGATTTATAATAAAGCAGGATATGAAAAAATCAGGAATACTACTATTAGCGACATTCTCCATCTTTTTCTTTGTGAATGATGCATTTGCACAAAAAGAAAAGGGGAAAGAAAAAGGAAAAGCTACCACAAAAGAGATCTCTAAAAACGTGCAGGATACAATAAAAAAGGCAGATCAGAAAGGAAAAGAAGCACGTACAAAAGCTCTGGAGAAAAAAGAAAAAAAGATGGACAAGGGCAAAGGAAAAGAATTTGGCGAAGAAAAAGCCAAAGAGGCACAATCAAAAGCCAAAGAAAAAGAAGAGAAGTTAACAGGAAAAGAGAGAGCGAGGGAAGCAAAATTAATAAGAGAAGAGAAAGCCAAAGAACTGAAGACTGCAATTGACAGCAATGAGGTAAAACTGGAGGAAGCAGAAGAAAAAATTGAGCAGGCGAAAGAAAAGCTCGAAAAAGCAAAAGAAGCTGGAAAAATATCAGAAGAAGATTATAAGAAGAAGAAAGAGAAAATAAAAAAAGCAGAAGAGGCTGCCAAAGAGCTGAAAAAAAATATAGCGAAAGGCAAGAAAACCACTGGCATGTCAAAGAACGATTAAGTAATAAAGGCTAAATGCATTGATGCATTTAGCCTTATTTTTTTTCATTACCCCCCCCGTTAAATCAATCTAGCAAAATTTATTTATTTAAGATTCAACACATTAAGAACATCAAACTGTTTATTCGCCTGAAATTGGTGCATTTATAAGAAAAATGCCTTAAATTTGCTTCAAACCATCTAACACATCTTACATTAACCGAACATGAAAAACCCCGATCAAATTCTAAAGTGGTCGTATCCTTTAGCACGTGAATGGGTTATCAAAAACCTTGTACCCTTAGGGGTAAACTCATCGCGTAAATTTGGCAGCTATAAGAAATCCAGGAAGTATCTGCCTACTCATTTCCCAAAAAGTCCAGATGACTATTTTCGTCACAGGAATACCTGGAAAGGCTGGGGAGACTTTTTTGGCTACCCCGATCATCGACCATCAAAGAAGTATGTTGATTATCATCGTGCTTCAATTGTTACGAAACAGGCAAGTATTAAAAACTCCTCGGAATACAAAAAGTGGAAGGATCGCCCTTACATCCTGCCCGCCAGGCCCGATCAATATTACAAAGATCAATGGACAGGCTGGAAGGAGTTCCTGGGATCCAATTATAAAATACAAACAAAACGGTATTCCAAGTTATCCGAGGAGGATGTTCGAATAATTAAGCATCAGCTTAAAATGGGCATTTCCGGTGCTTTCCTTGCGAAATATTTCAGGGTAAGCGAAATGCAAATTTCGCGCATCAAACATGGAGAAAACTGGAAAGAAATAACCGTATAAAAAATCACGGGATTTGTTCCCGTGATTTTTAAAACTCAGAGAAGTTCAATCCCTTTATCTGCCAGATCAGCTTGCATTTCAGCTGGCCATAGTCCCGCCTGCACTTCTCCGATATGCTGCTTTTGTAGCAATAACATGCATAATCTGGACTGACCAATTCCTCCTCCTATGGAATCAGGAAACCTATCCTGGAGAATTTTATTGTGATAAATACCAGCAGATCCCTCTTCGATTCCTTTTAGTATCATTTGTCGTTGTAAACTTTCTGCATTTACACGGATGCCCATGGAGGAGAGCTCAAAACTCCGTTCCAGTACCGGGTTCCAACACAAAATATCACCATTTAATCCCTGTTTTCCGTCTTCTGTCCTACTTATCCAGTCATCGTAATCGAATGCTCTACCATCATGAGCCTTTCCATTTTTCAAAGGAGCACCAATTCCCATAATAAATACAGCCCCGTTTTCTTTGCAAATTAGATCCTCCCGCTCACGAGCAGTTCTATCCGGATAAGCCGCTAAAAGATCTTCGCTATGAACAAAACTGATCTCCTCAGGCAGGAAATTTTCAAGTGTGGGAAAAAAATCCTGCAAACACAAACTTGTTTCCAGCATGGCAGCATAGATTTTTTTCACTGTTCTCATTAAAAAACTTCGATTTCTGTCTTCATTTCCTATTACCATTTCCCAATCCCATTGATCTACATAAAAAGAATGGATTGCATCAGGCTGTTCATCAGGGCGAATTGCATTCATTATGGCATAGAGCCCCTCTCCTTTCTGAAACCCATAGCGATGCAAAGCATCTCTTTTCCATTTGGCCAGTGATTGAACAATCTCGGCTATTTCTTCCTGATTACGCAAACGAAAACGAATCGGTTGTTCCATTCCGTTCAGGTAATCATTGAGCCCTGAATTTGAGGAAACCATTAATGGTGCAGAAACACGATTCAGATTCAGCTTATTGCTCAACTGACGAATGAAATAATTTCGTATAAAATCAATAGCTTTTTGAGTTTTACGCTGATCCAGTAATGTTTTGGAAGGTTCTTCCTGATACCTTTCCATACCAAGTGTTTCTGCATTTTTTTTCATCTTTAAAAATTTTTTATGGTTAAAATTAGACATAAAAAAAGCCGGTACAAGATGCACCGGCTTCCTTTTATTAATTGTTATGCTGTTAATTCAACCGATGCAAATATCCGCCTCTGCAATTATTATTGCGATTTATCAAGGCATTATTTGTAAATAGCTGAATCATATAAATTTCAATGCTTAATACAAACATAAGAAATAACAGGATAGCATCAAAAGAATCTAACCCGGATAATACAAGAATTATTCCTGTCTCCAACAGCGACTAAAATTTAAAATTAAACGATTCAACTTATCTTTGATCCAAGTACAAAATCAAAAAATCATGAAAAATATTCAACTCCCATTAATCATTGCAGCATTTCTAATTACAGGAGTGTTATTCTCATGCAATGAACCCCCCACTGCTATTGAAAGTATTCGTAAAACTGATCTAAAGAAAACAGTGAGCTATTTATCGTCAGAAGAACTCTCGGGTAGATTGCCCGGGACAGAAGGCTATAATAAAGCAGCAGATTTTGTGGCCGAAAAATTCAAAAATTATGGATTGCAACCACTTTCCGGGGACTCGTATTTTCAAAATGTGGACATCGAATTCAATGAAATCCTTGAATGCAATACAGCCATTCAAGCATCAGACGGTGAATGGAAGGAACTGGAATTAGGTCCAGATTATGTATGTCGTGGATTTTCCGGGAGTGGAG
>CAYVSF010000413.1:0-3212 GCA_964453775.1 uncultured Bacteroidales bacterium | reverse complement strand
ACTTATGGATTTTTCCAACAAGATGTCCCCGCTTGGAAATGCAACAGCTGATGAATGCGCTGATTATTGTGTGGCGCTGTTCTCCGATCTAACCCGAAAAATTACCATGCAGAATCTTTATCATGACGGAGGATTTTCCAATATGGGGATGAGCCACAGAGCGATGGCTGTTTATAACAAGAATCTGGAAGATTGTTGTGAGTACAGGGATGTGAAGCAATCTAAAAATAAAGATTAGCACATCTTTGTAGTATGTTGTATTTTAGCCTGTTGATGCTTTTTCGGCAGGCTCTTTTTATTTCTTCTTTTACTTTTTTGATAGTTTTACTTTTATTATTTGCATAAAAATCCCAGTTTTGTTTTACAAACCATTACTTTCATTGCATGGTAGCTAATATTATTCTGGTTCTTTCCTATCTGCTTTTACCGGCCGCTATTCTTTATTTATGTCATCGTTTTCCTTTTGTAAATAAGATTGGGTCTGTGGTTATTGCCTATATTCTGGGCCTGATTATTGGCAATACAGGTATTCTTCCCGAGGGTTCTTACCAATTCCAGGATGCGCTGGTAACGGTAACCATACCTCTGGCCATTCCCTTGCTGCTTTTCTCGGCGAATATTCGAAGCTGGTTTGCTGTGGCAGGTCGTACTATGATATCGATGTTGGTTGCGCTGGTGAGTGTCGTAATTATGGTTACTTTAGGCTATCTGTTGTTCCGGGGAGGAGGTATGCAGGATCTTTGGAAGATAGGAGGCATGATGGTAGGCGTCTATTCCGGTGGAACACCCAACCTGGCTTCGCTACAAATGATGCTGGATGTGAATCCGGATACCTATATCATCACCCATACCTATGATATGATTCTTTCCAGTATCTATCTTTTCTTTTTAATTACAATTGGGAAGAAAGTGTTTTCTTTAATTTTACCTTCCTACAGGCATAGTATCAAAATCAATAAGGAAAAACGGAAAGAAGTGGTTTTTAATGGAGGAGATCCCTATTGGGGCATGTTCAAAAAGAATTCGCTAAAAAAACTGAGCCTGGCATTGGGGCTATCCATTTTGATTTTTGCTATTGGAGGAGGAATTAGTCTTCTTGTTCCTGAATCACAACAAATGGTCGTAGCCATTTTACTTATCACATCACTGGGAATTGCCGCTTCATTCATACCGCGCGTCAATCGAATTGAACGTTCTTTCGAAGCAGGCATGTATTTAATTCTGATTTTTAGTATTGTGGTTGCTTCTATGGCTGATATTACTCAATTTTCAGGGGCAGCGCCCAATCTATTCAAGTATGTAACATTTGTAGTGTTTGGTTCGCTTGTTTTGCATGTCTTATTTTCCAGCTTATTTAAAGTAGATACCGATACTGTGATGATTACCTCTACTGCGCTCATATGCAGTCCGCCTTTTGTGCCTGTGATCGCAGGAGCTATTCGTAACCGTGAGGTCATCGTTTCAGGCCTTACTGTAGGGATTATTGGATACGCTGTTGGAAATTACCTGGGTTTTATGGTGGCCGAAATGCTTAAGATACTTCCTTAAAAAAGGAAATTCATCCCAATATACAATCCGCTGGAGCCATCCCGTTTATCTACCGGGCGACCATAGTCGATGGCAATAATGAAATTTTCATTTAAGGCGATGTGCAGCCCTGCACCATAGCTAATATGTAACTCGTCTTCGCTTTCATCAAAATAGTCCTCCAGTGCCAGACCGGAAGGAAGTGCATCCCGGTCGATATCTATAGGGGTAAGAACAGTTCCCATATCTGAAAATGCACTTAGCGCCAGGTATAGATTTTGGTTCTTAATAATTGTTTTAAAAAATTTCCATCGAAACTCAAAATTTCCATAGGCAATGGCATCACCTACTATTCTGTTCCTCAAAATACCCCTTACAGATTTTGCCCCTCCCAGCCCTTCGGCAATTACGGAAGGAGAGTAGGAACTGAGGAGATAGGGTTGCATGTAAAATGGAGCTTCTCCGCTGATAGTTCCCTGGTAGCCGATTCGATAGGCAAAGGATAGCTTTTTAGGAACAAGGGTGAAATATTGCCGGTGAATGGCTCCCAGCTTGGTATAGGCATTTTCACTATTGCCCAGAAATTCAGGAGCAGTGGTAACCAATACTTCAGACCACATACCTTTCATCGGCAGGGCTTCATTATCCCGGGTATCATAAACAGTTCCCAATTTAATATAGTTAACAATGCCTCCATCGGCCTCAGCTTCCGGAATAATTCCCCAGGCAGCATATTCGTCATACAGGCTAACCGTGTCCGGGAGTAAATCTTCCGGATCTTTTCCTTCGTTTAGGGCGTCAATGTCAACCGATCCAATCTTGTAATTAAAATGAGCGATTCCGGCAAGCCAGCGAAAATTTTCATGGAATAATTTTCCCTGAAAATCCATAGTGAAGCGAAGAATACTTCTTTCATGACGATAATACATTCTTGATTTATACCTGCTCTCAGCATCATCTTCAAATGCTATATTATAAGCCGATTCATATCCGTTGAATCCATAGAAATCAAGAGCTTTTTCAGTCAAATAGCTAAGATCTCCGGTTACACGAATAGGTTTTTGGAAAAGATGCTCACTATCAAAGAATAATTGGTTGATACCACTTCCTTTTGTCGTTCTTGATACTTCCAGATAAATTGAATGCAGATATTCCGGGTAGGTTTGGCCGTCACCATAATTGTAGAAATTTACAAGCCCCCCGTATTTTAAACCCAGATCAGAATCGTAGGCTACGACAGGCAAAGCGCCAAAGGTCCAGCCTGTTTTAATTTTATCTTCAACATCTTTTTTTCTTAAACTGTCTTCCTGGGAAACAGCATTTGCTGCCAGAAAACTGAGCAAAGCGACAAATAATAGTGTACGCATCATAATTGATTCAATTTTATGGCAACAATATAGTAAAAATTTAGAAACCGCTTAAATCCATAAGTACAGTAGGTAAAAGTAAGAGGAATCCCAGGATGATCAGTCCAATCATAAATGGGGTAATCCATTTTACCCACTTGTCATAGGGGATTTTAGCTACACCCAGTACGCCAATCAGCACCCCGGAAGTGGGTGTGATCATGTTGGTAAAGCCATCTCCAAACTGGAAAGCCATTACCGTGGCCTGTCTCGATATCCCGATCAAATCGGAGAAGGGCGCCATAATAGGCATCGTAAGGGCGGCCTTGGCACTGCCCG
>CAYVSF010000412.1:0-3232 GCA_964453775.1 uncultured Bacteroidales bacterium | reverse complement strand
TTTTTGGTGATATCCTCTTCCTGAATTTTAATTTTCAAATTTTCTGTAATTAACCATCCTCTCTCCTTCGTAACATCCCAAATAATTTGATTTTTCGTACCAAAATTAGAAACATAGACATCGCCTCTTACGTTCTTCACCGGTCCATTCCATGTGGCACCATCATTCATGCTGTAATAAACATACAAATAGGTCTTTTCCTGCCCCTCCACATCATAAGTAATATAAATCTCATCTCCTTTCTGGGTGAAATCTACATTTTTAATAGCAACCTGCCCATTTAACAAATTGGCACTTAGCAATAATATCGTTATCCAAAAGAGTTTCATCTTAATATGCAATTTTTAGGTTTTTCCAATTGTCTTCTAAATCACAACTTACATTGACATCAGGGTTCTGTGGTTTGTTATTTTTTACCACCGATTTTTGTTCCACTTCTTGTTTCAGGTAATCAAAAAGTTCCCCCAAACTTGCATTCCCTTGAGTTTCCTGCAATTTCTTCAAAACAAAGTAGGTAAACAAACCATGTCCTTTTTCTTTAAAAGGATGTGCCGTCTGTTTATCACTAGCTGCGGAAAGCACCACCATATTTCCTTTCAGTACATTCTTCCTGGGGACTATTTTTACGCCCCGGCCGGAAGCTAGCATTCCCTCTCGCGATGCTCCGCTGAAACAGGCATCCATAAAAACAGTAACCTGTTTAGCTGGATACTTATTAAGTTGATTGTATAACTCTTCAAGACCCAATGCTGTGCGTGACATTTCGCTGCTCCCATCTACCGGTAATAAATAAGCATCTCTAGTTTCTTCGTTGGGCATACCATGTCCTGCATAGTAAAAAACAATGCTTGCTTCCCCCTGGTAAGCTTTAGCTATTTCCGATATCCAGTTTAATTCACCCAACATTTGCCCTAGTGTGGCATTAACTAACAAATGGATATTTTCATTCGGTAAACCCAGAGTTTTATTGCAATATTCTTTGAATACACGTGCATCATTTTCTGCAAAGGAAACATCCTGTTCAACGCTATAATCTTCATTTCCTATAACAAGTGCAAAGGCTTTATTACGAATGACTCCAGTAGCCGGAATATCTGCATCAACAGGATCACTTCCTACATTTAAATTATTTTGTGCCACTTTCGTATTATCAGTATAGCTTTCTTCCTCCAAAGGGATATTCACATCAATTTTCTTAAAATTGTAATTTATATTTTGTGATACATAGCTTGGGGATTGTTCATTATCATAATAAAAAAACTCCCCATTAATAGGATCTTGTATAGTTAACTTCGATAAGATTAATTGGTTATCTGCATATACAAACTCAGAAGCACTAAATTTTAAATCGGGAAAATGCTGTTTAAATTCGGGTGCATGTTCAATAGGTACAGCAAGAGTTACCTCACCCAGCTCCGGATGCATCAGTAAAAAGGATTCATTATCTGCATCATATTTACCCAATTCAAAAAGGCTGTAATTAAGATTCTGCGCATACAACTCTTCCAGTAGTTCATAAGCTTCCAGTGCATATTCATCGACTTTTTCCCGGCGCTTTTCCTCTGTTACCCGCTTCACATAATCGGCTGTTTTTTCAAATTCTCCTTTTTTCTGCCACTTTGCAATCTTATTTTCCACATACTCCTTAATGTAAGCACTGACATCCAAGTCATTACCCATAATAAATACGCTATGGGACGGACTTACACTTTCATGATCCTGTGCAAAGCTGTTGCTAAAAAACAGACCAATAAACAAGATTAAAATGATTCGTTTCATGGTTCTTATATGTTTAACGTAATTCTTTTCGTACAAGTAAACTATTTAATACGCGTTAAAGATAATTTTATCTCTAAAGATTTTCTGTTTTACATTCATCCATCCAACTTTTTTCTAATTATAAAGTTAGCATTTTTTCAAAAAAGAAAAAAGAGAGCTAAACGGTTGAATTGTGAAAAAGCCCGGATGGTTGTTTTTTTCTTATTTGGAACAGACAGGCACAAAATAATACACCGTCATCCCGGCATAATTCACCGCTTATCCTGTTTTCATTTTACAGGGCTCATTCATTCGTCGTTCAATTTATCATTCCCAAAAATTAACAGATTGTTCTGTACGTAATGACGTATGCGTTCCAATGATTGGTGGTTAGAGATGATATGATCGTGGTAATTGACTGAAAAAAATGATAGGTACGGTTGTGTTTTGCCATGTTTAGTGGCATTCGTCATAAACAATTTTGCCAAAACCGGACAATTGCATTGCACCCTTTACTATTTCACCCAAATTGCATTCCCGGTGTTGGGTAACCATGGTAATAAAATACAAGCCCTCGGCTGAATAATTCCAATACTTTAATCGATTGGATGCTATACGGTATTTATTTTGAAATTTTCCCACGCTCATACGAAAAAACTGACTATGAACCTGCTAACTTATCTAAAATATCTTTGGTCCTCGTGTACTTTTTGTACTTGTCAAAGCCAATATAATCGCAATCCTTACTATTGCCAGACAATTATTTTCTAATCAATCCCACATTATAACGACATTACACATAACCTCCTCTCCTTCATTTGCTTTTCAAAACATGCCACTTTTCTCAGGAGGTTTTTAACTTCTAAAAAGGCTTTTAATAATCTCTAACTTTCCAGAAGAACAAATAGGGAAAGTTGCAACACATACTTAATCTCTAACACACCGTACGCTAAAACCAAAGTTTTTATAATATTTACCTTGAATCAATTTTCCACTTTGAGATTCAAGGTATCTCCCATATGCACCTTCTGCATTTAGAATCTTACTAGTCCACCAGTAACCATATGCTTCCAAATTACGAAAGGTTCCTTTGGTATTAATATATCCACCCGGGATCGCTGAAAAACCATAATGATCTGTTCCACTACCATTGCCTTCCCATCCCTGCTTCATCTTTAAATGTTTTCCTACTCCATTCCAATCATCATTCTTTTTTCCATAGCCTCCCATGTCTTTACTAATAAATTTTGCCAACTCTTCCCACTCAGCATCGCTGGGCAAATGCCAGCCATCCGGGCATACTCTTTTGGCGGTTTCCCAGTTATATAAACGACCATAGTCATTGCAGTAAAGACTGTTGTCATTGTAGCACCAGCAGCCACTATCTGCATCATAATTCAGATTCTCTGTCATCCAAACCTGATTTCCTATTCGCGCCCATTTATATATTTGCCCATCACGAGAATCCACAAAT
>CAYVSF010000411.1:1502-3234 GCA_964453775.1 uncultured Bacteroidales bacterium | reverse complement strand
CGTTATCTGTGCCTTTGGTTGAGACACTTTTCGAAATATCAAAAAGTTTATCTTTCATCTCGGAGGACATGCCACGTCCTGTATCTTTTACCGTAATTTTGACATCGCTGTGGTTAACGCCTTCCCTTATATTTTCTGCATCTATTGTTACGGTTCCCCCGCCTGGTGTAAATTTAATGGCATTCGACAGCAAGTTTCGCAAAACAGTGAGCAACATATTGCGATCGGCGCTTACGGAAATTTCATTGTCTATTTTATTGATAAGCGATACATCCTTCTTTTCTGCCGATGGTTTCAGGACATCAAAAACCTCTTCGGAGAGTAAATACAGGTTTTCTTCTACCAGGTTAAATTCCAGGGCATCTTTCTGCAGACGGGCCCACAACAAAAGATTCTCCAAAAGCTTATATGTTTTACTAATATGTTGGCGAATGTAACCAGCATACTTTCTTTGCTCATAAACAGGCTCGTTGTTATCAAAACTCTCCTCCAGCAACTCGGAAAAACCTATTAAAACATTAAACGGACTTAGCAAGTCATGCGAAATAATAGCCATAAATTTATCTTTGGTGGCATTGTTGGCCTCCAAAATGGTATTTTTCTCTTCAATCTCCTCTTTATGGGCTGTAATTTCATCGGCTTTTTGCTTTAGATCAGCATTAATCGTCAATGTTTCCTCATACAGTTCGTCTGTTTTCTGCTTTTCAATATCCAACAAGTAATTGGTTCTAAATAGTCTGTACCGCAGCTTATATTGGATTCTGTTTAAAATAAACCCGATAATAATAAATGGGTAAATGTCGACAAGCACTGTAAATTCCTCTTTTGAGGGATGAAAAAAAATAAAAAGGATAAGGGTAAAAACCAGTACCGGAAGCACATAAAGAAGGGCAGTAATTTTTGTATTGGTTTTCACTTCCAGCGAAAACACAAAAATGATAAGCGACATCCCGGCAACCGATGGTGCTAGAGCATCGGTATGAAGATGCACCAAACAAATGCCCAGCATCATTACCTGACCGCTGGTAAGAAAGATATGATAAACAATAAATTTCAGATAGCTGAATTGGCTTTTAGCAATAAAATGGAAGAGTAAGAGTAAAATACCTATTCCTATGGGAACAGTTCTAAAATAAAAAGCCTCCATACTATTTCGAACGACGATATCGGAATACATATAATAACTGATAAACAAAACACTTAATGTGATTATCAGGGGTGCATTTTTAAGCGTAGTCCGGATAATAAGTTCTTTAAACCTTTTATCCAGTGTAGTATCCTTATTCATCATTGTATTTCTAGCGTATTATTATTTACTTCATCAACCGGAACGGGTTCCATCATGCTTTTTGGCCCTTAGCTTGATTAAGCTTCTACCCTTATCCGGGCACTGTATTATCCCCCTCCCGGTTTAAATCACCGTGCAGTAAAGAAAATAAAAAAAAGACGGAATAATGCATGCGTAGTTATTTTATTGACGATTATATCCGGAGAAATGATAATTGGAATCTAATTCATGACGATTGGCATTTGGAGGATTGTAAACGGATTCTATAAATACCTTAGAGGGGAGATCTGAGTTTGGGGCCCTCCTACGCATGAAACTCCGGAGGACGAGGTTGGGTATGGAGTGTGGAAGGTGCTTGATGAAGCTTTTTGCGAATAGTGGTATTGCTCCGGAGGACAAGGCCCTCCTGCGCATTGCAAGCGCTGAAGCTATTAGCGAAAGCGG
>CAYVSF010000411.1:0-1402 GCA_964453775.1 uncultured Bacteroidales bacterium | reverse complement strand
GCATTGCAAGCGCTGAAGCTATTAGCGAAAGCGGTTGAAGCTTCGGAGGACAAGGAGGACACCGATTGCAAATCGGCGCCAGCGGAGGCCATCCTTCGCTCAAAACGCCACACGAAAGATTCGTGCGGCAGCGGAGGCTGCTGAAAGGCAGCCGGCACAACGGAGGAACATCGATGTCCGCTTAACGCGTGCCAGGGTTAAAAACTTATCTGCCAGCCCCGCCAAACCATTCTTTCACAATGGACAGACTGAAAAACCGATCCTTTCACTCAACAAAATACCCCATCTCTCCGTTTTACAATTAATGAAACAGATTATCGTCATCATAGCAGTTATTTTTCCCCTGGCGCTTTACGGTCAGGCCATTGTAGAGGGAGATGTAAATCGTGAATACCTGGCCGATTTACTCAAAGAGCGTGTAGACAGTCTGCGCGCAGAGAAGGGTTTACATGCGCTGAAGCGGGACAAAACCCTGGACAAGGCAGCAAAAAATCATGCAGCGTATATAATAAAAACAGGTAGTTTTGGCCATTTCCAGGAGGATAACCCCAAAATGCGCACACCAAGGCAACGAATTGTGCATTACGGGGGTGACTATCGCATTACAGCAGAAAATGTACTGCAAAGCTTCCTCTTGATTCCGGTGATGTCATTTTACGATGATCTCGACTATACGAAGCTTGATACCTACCCCAAAGCAGCCGCTGAGCTGGCCGAGGGCTGGAGCACCTCACCCGGGCACTACCGGAACATCATGATGGATCGTTTCACCCACACGGGCATGGCCATCAGCTACGACCCAAAAACCAACATCGTTTATGCCGTGCAGGTGTTTGGCGGGGAAGAGTGAAGGAAGAGCAACCATTCCAACAATAACGAAACATATTGATTCAGATTAGACAACAAAATTTCGAACGTTAATCCTTGAGTTCTTAAAAGTTAAGCAATGCGGTCATTCCGAACTTGTTTCGGAATCTGCTAAAGCATTCTTCTTAAAATCCTTTATTTCTTCTAATGTAAACCAATTCTTTGCCAGATCTTTGAATTCAGGATTTTGTTCTTGAATGAGATTGTATTTCCACTCCCTATGCCAGTTTTTTAATTGCTTTTCTCTTGCTATAGCCATAGACATCCCTTCGATTTTTTCCCAATAAAGCAAATCAAAGAGGTTATAGCGAGCAGTAAATTTTGATCCGCATCCTGCTTTATGTTGCAGTACTCTAAATTCAAGATTAGCGGTAACGCCGACGTAAAAAGTTGTTTTACGGCTATTTGACATGATATAAATATAACCTTGTTTCATTCAGTGAGTCATTAAGCAGATGCTGAAACAAGTTCAGCATGACTGCCATAAATAATTCTATCAATTGTCCAAATGCAAGTCTAAAAAAAGTCATAGCAA
>CAYVSF010000410.1:0-3240 GCA_964453775.1 uncultured Bacteroidales bacterium | reverse complement strand
AAAAAATATGTTGAACATTGCAGGAATCCTTAGAAGCCTTTAATCAGGAAACCACCATCCACGCTCACACATTGTCCTGTAATGTAAGCAGCAGCAGGCATACAAAGAAAAGCTACTGTCGCTGCAACTTCTTCCGGTTTTCCAATTCTGTTAAGGGGTGTCCTGGATAGTACGTCTTTTTTATACTCTTCATCTTTCAGCACGGTCATTGCAAGAGGTGTTTCTATATACCAGGGAGCTACGGTATTTACCCTGATGTTATCCTTGCCCCATTCACCTGCTAAATTCTTGCTGAGTTGTATCATGGCAGCTTTTGTCATGCCGTAAATGGCGCCCGTGCGTAAGTGTGTCTGTCCTGCCGTACTACTAATGTTTACAATACTTCCTTCTCCTGATTTTTTAAGGAAAGGGTAAAAAGATTTTGACATTTCATAAGCCGAACGCATATTGGTATTTACAATACGATCGTATTCCCCGTTACTATATTCAATTACTTTCTTACGGATATTCATCCCCACGTTGTTTACCAGAATATCGAGCATACCCCATTCCTTTTCAAGGATTTCAAATATCCTGGAAGCAGCCATCGGATCACTTAAATCTTCAACAATTCCAAGTGGATTGTAGCGTTTATATTCTTTCAGAAAATTACTGATATCTTCTTTTGTGCGAGATACAATGCCAACGTTTGCTCCCAGTTGCATAAATTCAAGGGCAATCGCTTTGCCAATACCCTTGGTTCCACCGGTAACTAATGCATACTTGCCATTTAAGCTCCATCTTTTATCCATAGTCTTTTATATTTAAAGATAATAAAAGAGCTTGTCCCCTGAAAATAAACCTGCTGGTTTTTATCGCTGCTTCACCGGGCGGTATATAAATATTTGACCATCCACGATAGTTCCTAGATCAAGAGTGCTTAGACCTACAGTGCGCCCCGAGAAGGAGGTGTTTTGATGAGCAATTTCGAAAACGCCCTTTCCTTTTATTTTATAAACAATAGCTGTATGGTGTTCCATTCTCTCTGTAAACCGTTTGGTTCCCCTGTAATATTTGAGCACAACATTTTCAAACTGAATGATATCACCCGGTAGTATTTTGTCTTTTTTGGGGTCCAGTTTCTTTCCATAAACATATTCACCATCCCAATCGGCTTCTACCCGTTTCAGGGCTTGATAAGCCAGGTCCCAACACTCACCTCTGTCTATCTGATAACCAATTGTACTTTTTACATATTTTACAATTTGCCTATTGAGCGGAGGTAAGGCTTCCTGTGGGTAAACACTTTTGTTTGCAAACAGACCCAATATAATAAGAAAAAGCAGCCTTTTCATAATACTTAGCTTTTACTACAAGCTTTTGTGCTGATGCCGGTGAACATTTTGTGTTTCAATAAGCATCCATAGCCAGTTTCATTAGTATAACATCTTTACAAAAAAGAATGTTTGCTTTTAGCTGCTTTTTACCCAAATTCCTACTTTCTTAGAGGAAGTGATTTTTCCGATGACTGATGCCTGGGGCATGTTGTTTTCTTTGCAAAATTTAATGTATTCGAATGCCTGGTCCTCAGGCATGCAGGCAATTAGCCCACCTGAAGTTTGTGCATCTGCCAGCAGGATTTTATCTACTTTACCAATGCCTTCAGTCCATTGTACATGCTTGCCATAGTATTCCAGATTGTTCAGACTGCCTCCCGGTATGATATTGGCGATGGCATAATCTCTTGCTTCAGGAATTACAGGTATGGAAGATAATTGAATTTCTGCACTTAGCTTGCTTGCAGAAACCACCTCATAGAGATGCCCCAGTAGGCCAAAGCCTGTGACATCTGTGCATGCATGTATATCAAAATCAGAAAATAAATCGGCGGCATATTTATTCAACATTAACATATTGATTTTGGCTGTTTGTATAGCTTTTTCATCTGCTATTCCTCTTTTCATGGCGGTGGATATGATTCCGGTTCCCAGGGGTTTGGTAAGAACAATTGCATCACCGGCTTTGGCATTTCCATTGCTTAATATTTTATCCGGATGCACTAAACCACTAACCACCATCCCATATTTTGGTTCAGGGTCATCGATGGTATGTCCTCCCAGTATAGGAATGCCAGCTTCGGTCGCCTTATCGCTTGCTCCCTTTAGGATATCTTTGAGAACTTCCATGGGCAATCGGTTGGAAGGAAATCCTACAATATTCAGGGCAAAAGCAGGCTTTGCACCCATGGCGTAGATATCAGAAAGTGCATTGCAGGCAGCAATTGCTCCAAAATCATAGGGATCGTCTACAATAGGAGTGAAAAAGTCCAGGGTTTGAACCAGGGCTGTATCATCATTGATCTTATATACGGCTGCATCATCAGAGTTTTTCGTGTCTATGAGGACATTGGGGTAATGCTGAACAGGCATTTCTTTAAGGATGTTCTCCAGTTCCTGCGGTCTTAATTTACAGGCACAGCCCAAACCCTGTGTATAGTGGGTGAGTTTTATCTTATCAGTGGCATTATTTATTACCGGACTTTGCTCTGCATCGGGGCGAAGCCTTTGCAAGACATCTTTTATGGTATCAGCGGCATAATTTATCTCTTCCTTTGTTGTGTGTCTGCCTGTAGAGAAACGTATTGTCCCCATGGCAAATTTCGTATCCAGTTGAATAGCCTCTAGAACCGGCGATACATCAATGTTGTCGGTATGACAGGCAGCTCCGGCAGATGCAGCAATGCCTTTTGATTCCATTTCGTCCAGTAAGATATTGGCCTCGATGCCCGGAAAGCTCAAATTCAATGTATTGGGCAGGCGCTTTTCTGGATGCCCGTTTAGCCGAACATCCGGGAACCGGGCTTTGATTTTTTTATGCAACAGGTCCCGCATTTTTTGCATATGCTGCATGTGTTTTTCCATTTGCTTGCGAGCTATTTCGCATGCAGCGCCCAGACCAACAATTTCCAATACATTCTCGGTTCCGGCACGGAAATTTTGTTCATGATCGGCTCCATGAATCAGCTTTTCTAATTTGGTTCCTTCTTTGATATATAAAGCTCCAATTCCCTTTGGGGCGTATAATTTATGGCCGGCAACCGAAAACAGGTCCATCCCCATTTCTTTTACATTTGTTGGAAATTTCCCGGTGGATTGAGCCCCGTCGGAGTGAAAAAGAACTCCATGCTCCCGGGCTATTCTTGTAATTTCTTCCACAGGTTGAATCGTTCCTATCTCATTATTGGCATGCATTATTGTAATG
>CAYVSF010000409.1:0-3246 GCA_964453775.1 uncultured Bacteroidales bacterium | reverse complement strand
CAATGTTGGAACCATAGAAAATAATCACGTTGGCTATCTTTTGAAAGAGGTTCCACGACATGGCCAACATGGCACCTCTTAGAAAACAGGCTAATGTTCTGCGGAATATTCGCACGGAGATTTCGAGCAATACCGCCTGACTGAAAATGGCAATCATGGGTCCGAAAATTACAGCACTGGGCGACATGGTTTTCATCAAGGCACATATCAGGCCGGCCCGCCAGAACAGGCCCTTCTCTTTCCATACATAGCTCATGGATATCAGGATGATAATGCCAATGGCGGTTAAAAGAAGCGAACTAAACGGGATTCTTAAATTGTGCAGAAAACTGCCCAGCACAATTTCGGAAGCCGCCCAGGTGGTTCCAATGATCGAGGCTTTTATCCATTTTTCTTTGATAGCTGTTTTGTTCATGAATGGCTTATCATTTCCGATATGAGGTTGCCCGGATTCTCAAGTGCTTTTTAACCTACTTAAAAAAGTAAAGCTATGCGTATTCAACGCTTCGAGGATCAGGGCCACCGTCTTAATCCATTTCGTACCGGTCAAATATACTATTTTGTTTGCATTTTTATGCCCGGCTAAATCATATCAGAAATAAAAGACATGCTTAAATATGATCCAAATAGGGAAGTTTACCCACCCTAAAAGATAGGCTTTAAGCAGCATCTTTAAATTTGAATAAAAAAAGACACAGCAAACATTTTAGGCAAAAAAATGTTCTGGAAAGGGAGTTCATTCTATGTTTTCAGCAGCAAGCAGTTTCAATCCGTTAATGTAACCTGCACCGGACCTATTTCAATGTCGTTGGCATTGCCCGTGGCGTTGTGCTGTACCGTCAGTTTTATAAGTACAGCCCCGGTAATTGGATCAGGTGTATCATCATTAATTGAGTAGGAGGTCCAGGAGGTACTGTTTCTATTGAAACTATCACTTATTTTTGTTATGGCCGTGCCATTATTGCATATGGATGCTTCGGTACTGTTGATATAGCAAATAGAATTATCCGTTTTATAAGAGATATCCACCCTTTTCAGATGCTGAGCCTTTCCATTGATATATGCAGGAACTGATACATGAAGATAAATGATAGTGGCGCCGGTTTCGGTGGCTCTGAGTTGTAACACTCCTGTAGTATAAAGGCGATTGGAAATCATGGTAGTAGAATTAACCTTGGCCTCTAGTGCATTAGTGGCAATAACCGCATTTCCTGGTAAGCTCACCGTATTCCCGCTGCTAATGCTAATGCTAATGCTGTTCCCTGTCTGGGATAAACTTTGAAGCTCATTGCTTATCTAGCCATCAACCTCTTCCGATAGTTTATTGTTCCAATTGGTGGTATCGCCTTCGCTGATGCCACTTGCTATCGAATTATTAAAATACGGGTCAATTTCGATGTCCAATTTATGGTTCCACCTGGAGATATCGTTAATGGTTATGCCACTGGCAGCCGAGGCATCAAAAACCGGATCGGTTTCGGAAATTTCACCGGTGACATTTTCTGCCGTTTTTGCATGTAATGCATAGGGAACACCCAACAACTGTGTGGTACCAATTACGGTTCCATTCACCTTGATTTCCAAAAAATAGGTCTCAGCAGCCCAGTCTACAGCACTTAAATCTTCTTCTGAACCGATATTTAAATGGATGAGGCCCTGATTTGTAGTCGTTACATGATGTGTTTCTTCAAATACACGCGTAGAGAGGTCGCTTTTTACTATTGAAGCAGTAATGGAGATGTCTTCTTCTTCCATTATTGTTCCATCTGCATTTCTAAGCACGGCCTGGTACTTAAATTGATTTGGGGTTTGTGCCCAAATAAATGCAGAAACGGTCATTAGAAACAATGATAATATCAACTTTCTCATACCTTTCAGGTTTTTTTCAATAGCTTTTTTGTTGAGAGACAAAATACAAAATATAATTCGATTATGAAAAATTACATCGCTATAATTCCCTAAATTTCATAATATTAAGATTGGTTTTTGTGTAAGGTTCAGTTGGGTGTTTGAAGTACTATTGTTGGCTTTTTTTAAGAAAGAAATGGATATATAACATACAAACTGGGATAATTGGACTGGTTTTCGACTTCTACTAAACTGAACTCATCGAGCATGAGATAGCACGACTAAAGAACACCCGGATTGTAATGAAGCGTATAAAACCCACATGATGTAATTGACTGTGTTTATAGCATTAATTCGTAGAAATACTGCCCTTGTAAGCAAGCCATAAACAAATTAATACAGCATGGTTCAGCAATAGATGTTGGTTTTGCATATAGTTTATAGTAGTTCTGGAAGTAGTTTCTTTTTGCTGAAAATGAATTCCTGAAGATGTAAAGATCTAATCTTCGTTTTTTTGCTGCCATAAACTATATGCAAAACATGCAGATGACATTGTTACAATAAAATATTAATGCTCATGGCCCTTATGTGGATCTTCATTTAGGATTGAAACTTTTCCATCTGTAAGGCTATAGTAAGCTCCCACTATTTTTATTTTACCTTCATTTTCTAAATTACTGATAATGGAACTTCTGTTTCTTATGTCCTCAATTGTATGATGCACATTGTTTTTTACGACCGCATCAAAATACGCTTTGTTCTTCACATCTCTTTCACCTTCAACCTCCTGAATTGCAGGTTCAATTTCATTCAATAATGATGTTACATTATCACTGCCAACATCTACTTTTTTGATGGCTGATTTAACAGCACCACAGTTTTCGTGTCCCAATATCATAAGCAATTTTGAGCCTGCTACGCCTAAGCCATACTCCATGCTTCCAAGAAGTGCTTCATCTTCAATATTACCTGCAACCCGGACTACAAAAATATCTCCAATCCCCTGGTCGAAAATATATTCAACCGGTACCCGTGAGTCAATACAAGCAACAACAACAGCCTTGGGATATTGGCCCGTTGTGGTTGAAGCAACTTGTTCTGGTAAATCCCGGTTTATTAATTTACTCGATACAAAGCGCTCATTGCCCTCTAGCAAATCTTCCAAAACATCATCGGGTGTCATATCCTCCTGCATTTGCCGGGTCATAACCTTTTTTACTTTCTCCGGAGAAGTTAAACTTTTTTCATCAGTCTGACTTGATTTCGGATCAGGCTGGTTACAGCTGTAGACTGCCAGAAATAGAATTCCAATTGTTAAAGTAAAGACTTTTTTGTACATAATTTCAAATTTTAGTTGTGTTTATTTCGAAACATTTTTTTACTCTTCCTGTAGATTAG
>CAYVSF010000408.1:0-3252 GCA_964453775.1 uncultured Bacteroidales bacterium | reverse complement strand
TCTTCTTTTTTGCATCCCGAGTGGAAACAACATTTTGAGAAGAATTTCCCGGAGTTTAAGAAAAGAGGGAATATCCATGATGTTCAGTTCAAATTGCGGCATAAGGATGGGCATTATATCGATGTGTCCTTTGAAGGATGCATAGGTTATAACACAGATGGTAGTTTCCGGCAGACCTATTGTGTTTTCAAAGATATTACCCATGCAAAACGGGCAGCAGAGACCCTGGAGAACAGCGAAAAGAGGTTTCGGCAGATTTATGAGAACCTAAGTCTGGGATTGGTCCGCTTGTCATTGAATAATATAATTCTTGAGGTAAATGAAGCCTATGCAGAAATGCTGGGATATGAGGCCGAAGAGTTAATTGGTACGCATCTCAAAAGTTTTACCAAGCCTGATATTTTGGAAGAAAATTTTGAAAACCAAGCCCGCTTAATTCATGGCGAGATCGATCATTACCGAATGGAAAAGCATTTTATCCATAAAAGTGGTAAAATAGTTTATGGTATTCTAGATGCAAATCTCGTAAGAGATGTGAATGGTAATCCAGACCATCTTATTGGAAGTGTAATTGATATTACCATGCGCAAGGAAATGGAAAAAGCGCTAAAGGAGAGCGAAGAACGACTGCAGCTGGCTGTTAAAAGTGCCAAAATCGGCCTTTGGGATCAGGATTTTGTTAATGGTACTATTACAAGAAATGAGGAGTGGGCAGAGATGCTAGGCTATAAACTCAGCGAGATCGAAGACAACCTTAATGCATTGCAAAATCTGGTACATCCTGATGATAAAGCAAAGCTTGATGAGAATATCCTGGAACATGAAAAAGGAGGAAAAAGCCACTTTAGTACAGAGCATCGGTTAAAAACACGGGACGGGAAATGGAAATGGGTATTGAATACAGGTAAAATTGTAGAACGCGATAAAAACGGCACTCCTATTAGGGCTACCGGCATTCATTTAGATATTCATGATCAAAAAATAACAGAGGATGCACTGCGGAATAGTGAAAATATGATGAGAAGTATCTTCCGTGTTGCACCGACTGGTATAGGTGTGGTCATAAACCGTATTATCAAGGAAGTAAATATGATGGTTTGTGAGATGACCGGGTACAGTAAAGAAGAACTATTGGGGCAAAGTGCAAGAGTCTTTTATCCTACAGAAATGGATTACGATTATGTGGGAAAGGAGAAATACAAACAAATAAAGGAGCATGGTACCGGCGTTGTTGAAACGCGTTGGCAAAAAAAGAATGGAGTTATTATTAATGTTATCCTGGCTTCAACACCAATTGATCCGAAGGATTTAAGCAAGGGAGTTACTTTTACTGCATTGGACATCACCAAAAGAAAAGAATATGAAGAGAAGCTAAAAAGGAAAAATGAAGAGTACCTTGCTTTGAATAAAGAATTGCAGAAAAGCTTGAAAAAGATCCAGGAGATTAATGTGGAATTGGAAGACGCGAAAAATAAAGCCGAAGAAAGCGACAGGTTAAAGTCTGCCTTTCTTGCTAACATGAGCCATGAAATAAGAACTCCCATGAATGGCATTATTGGCTTCTCCGAAATGTTAACACGTTCCACTATCAGTGATGAGAAAAGGGCATTTTATTCCAAAATTGTCGTTGAAAACAGCAAGCAACTATTGTCTATCGTAAACGATATTTTGGATATTTCTCTTATTGAAACCGATACTTTACAGTTAATGCCTGATAATTTCAGTATTAATGAAATGGCAGATGAAGTCCTTGCTTTTTACAAGCCACAGGCCAGGAATAAAGGATTGAAACTTCACCTGAAAAAAGGATTAAATGATGATGAAAGCCATATTTACGCAGATAAGAGGCGTTTAAGACAGGTGTTTGACAATCTAATTAGCAATGCTTTAAAATTTACTTCAAAAGGAGAAGTTGAGTTTGGCTATAGCAGCAAAGATGATAAGTTATTGTTTTTTGTGCATGATACTGGCGTGGGTATATCAAAAAAATATCAGAAAAAAATATTTGATCGATTCGTACAGGAGGATATGGATTCTTCCCGTAAGTTCGGGGGTACAGGTTTGGGACTCGCCATATCCAAAAAGCTGGTTGAATTGATGAATGGGGAAATAGAATTGGAATCAGAGAAAGGGGAGGGTACAAAGTTTTCTTTCAGCATACCTTATCAAACAGCTGTAAGAGAAGATAAAGAGAAAAAGAAAAAGGGAGAAAACATAGAGCAAGATAATTATACAATCTTGATTGCCGAAGATGAAGATGTAAATTACCTGTTTTTAGAGGAGGCTTTAAAGGAGGAAGGCTTGAAGATTCTTAGAGCCATAAACGGGCTTGAAACATTAAAACTTCTTAAAAGCAACAGGGAAATAAGGCTTGTCCTTTTAGACATTAAGATGCCGGAAATGGATGGCTATGAAACGGTTCGTAGAATTAAGAAAGAACAACCTGATTTACCTGTAATTGCACAAACTGCTTATGCTATGGCCAGGGACAGGGATAAGATCTTATCGGCCGGCTGCGATGAATATATTTCGAAGCCTATTCAACTGGAGGAACTTTTCCAAAAGATTAATCTGTTTCTACCTGAAAAGTAGTAGAAGCCATTGCTTTGAATAGTTTAGATTTACATTTTTTAAAGCTTGGTATGAGCAGGTATCAAAAAGAATACATTTTCAGGATAAACAAAGTTATCGATTATATAGAAAATAATCTTGATAATTCGCTTTCACTGGAAGAATTAGCAAGAATTGCAAGTTTTTTACCTTATCATTTTCATCGCATATTTTCAGCCTTTAAAGGTGAAACCTTGAATGGCTTTGTTAAAAGGAAAAAAAATTGAGAGGGCAGGGCGTATGCTTTTAGATAATCCGGATATGCCTGTAAGTGAAGTGGCAATGACCTTTGGATATAGGAGCGCAAGATTCGTCAATTGAAAAGCAAGAATGAGCAAATATTTGACTCCGGTAGTGATCACGTTTGTGATATTGAATCACAAAAAACGGAAGTACAAATTATGGAAACAAAATTTGAAATTAAAGAAATGCCAGAGTTAAAACAGGTTTATTGTCGACATCAAGGTGCTTTTTATTTAATCGGACAGGCCTACGAAAAACTCTTTAAATGGGCAGGCCCCAGAGGATTACTTGAGAATGAGGATTTAAAAACAGTAACCGTGTATCATGACGATCCCAACGTAACAGATCCTGAAAAAGTACAGCAAAGCGCCTGCATCCTCGTTGATAAAGCTTTTAAAA
>CAYVSF010000407.1:0-3257 GCA_964453775.1 uncultured Bacteroidales bacterium | reverse complement strand
AATTTCAGCAAGAAGTCTTTCCTGACTGGCATTTCTCCGGTAATAGTTACCACCTCTTGCCCGGGTCGTGATGTTATCGAAGGGATTTCTATGAATTAGAATAACTTTAATTTTCTTATTTATCCTTGCTGCCAGTTGATCCAATAGTTCTGGTTTTTCATGCAGGGTGCGGCTGGTTGCTCCACCGCGCTTGTCCCCAATAACTTTTAATTTAGTGAATTTACCCTGATACCCCCCAGGAACTTTATACGAATAGCCGGTCCAACGTTCTCCTCTTGCAGAGAACCATCTTGCCTGTGCAATAATTTTAGCAAATATCCTGTTCCTGGAGGCTCCTTTATCAATTAGTTCCAGTGCATGAAGTTCATGAGAAATAAGCACTTCCGGGTGGGCGTTTAGTAAAGAACCAATGAGTGTATGACCACTTCTTGGATAACCAATAAAGAAGCAGTAAGATGGCACCTTTTCAAATGCTTCCCGGTACTTTTTTTCATAAACAGGTGCCTTAATCTGATGCTGGTAAAAACTTACCAGTTTGCTATATTGTTTGAAAAGAAAGCGATTCAACATAGGCGAAAAATTATTGCTCAAAAGTAGCAAAAAAGAATGGTTTCTTTTAATGGTAACCCAATTCTTTCAGTAGTTCCACAGCATCTTCATGTTGCATAAAATCATCGACTCTTTTTTTGTACTTAGGTTCCTTCCATTTGCCTATCGAATTGCCATGAAGTTTTTGCAGGCCGTTATGCCAGGCATTATTTTTACGTACCTGTGTATGCTCGAACCAATTCTCAAGCTTTGGAGTTATCTCAAGATCTGCAAAACTACAGATCTTTTGTATGGTAGCCAGATAGTTTTCTATGAGGTTTTCGTATTTAATGGTGAGGACTTTGGGGTGCTTTTTGTAGACCAGACCGGCCCTTACATCCCTTACCCATCGTTGGGGACTTATCCAATACTCCTCCGGGTTAGACGGATGCTTTGAAAGTACAACATCCCGGCCGTCCCTGATGATATGAATGAAATAAACGTCTTCGTTGTAATAATCAAAAATATCCTGAATAAAGCGGACATTCCTGGGGGTTTTTTCACACCAGCGTTTTGTTGCTCCCGGAATCTGATGGCTTAGCAGGTATCTATAAATCCTGTCAAAGCGACTGGGTTTTAGATTCTTGTGCTTCTTGTCCCAGTGATTAAAAACGCTCATTTCGTCCGGGAAAGCGAACACTTCCGGATGTGCATCCAGAATGGATAGCAATAAAGTTGTTCCCGATCGACCGCAACCACCAATTAGAATAGGAGGCTTGCTAAAGTTTCTTTCTTCACGGATTTTCCCTAATTGATTAATGAGTGGTGAAAATATGGTATGCATGAATAATGTTTCAGTTGTTAAAAGTGATGCAAATTTAATGTATAATTCATTAATCCCACAAGTAATTTATTTCCTTTATTTTGTAACTTAGGCGCAAAGGAACAAAGCATGATAATTACCTTAGTAAACGGGGACCCCAGGGAAAAGGGGAATATGGATGCCCAACTCAGCCAGTTTATCCAAAAGCTTGAGTCCAATGGACATGACGTACGGTTGTTTACTCTTCGCAAACTGAAGTTGTTAAATTGTGTGGGGTGTTTTAGCTGTTGGGTTAAAACGCCTGGTTTGTGTGTTTTTCCCGATGCAAGCGATACCATCCGGAGAAATATTATCCAGTCGGATTTGCTCATATTTGCATCTCCAATAATTATGGGCTTTACATCAGCTCTCATGAAAAAAGTTCAGGATAAAATGATACCATTGATTCACCCTTCCATTGCTGAAATTAAGGGAGAATGTCACCACAAGTTAAGGTATCCCAAATATCCTGAAATGGCCCTGATTTACGAAAAAACAAGAGACACGGACGTGCGAGATATTATAATTACCCGAACAATTTATAAGCGTTTTGTGATTAATATGAAGTCGAAACTTCGATTTTTTTATGGCACCCATCAAAATTTGAAGGAGGCAGTTTATGCAATTGACAGTCATTAATGGTTCTCCAAGAGGAAAAAGTAGCAATACGAAGATTTTGTTATCGTATTTTTTACATGGTTTTATTCAAATGAACCCTCACGATTTTACCTTATACTATTTGAACCGGATAAAAGATGCAAATGATCAACGCAAACTATTCCGTGATGCTGAGGTCTTATTACTTGCCTTCCCGCTTTATACTGATTTTATGCCCGCTATGGTAAAAGAGTTTATCGAAAACCTTGCAGAGGAAAAGGCCGCACAAAATAAGGGGAAGGAGATATTGTTTCTTGTACAATCCGGATTTCCTGAGGCGCTTCATTCTTATGCCGTGCGGGATTTTCTTATTAAGTTCTCTGAAAGGATGGGCTGTGAATACCTGGGCACTATTATAAGGGGAAGAGTAGAAGGAATACAAACCGAACCCTTATGGTATTCGAGGGGGTTTTTAAATAAGCTGAAGAAGCTTGGGAGCCTATTGGCAGAGAACGACAAGTTAGATGAGAAGCTGTTGAAAGAACTGGCAAAGCCGGAAAAACTTTCACGTACCTGGTTTTTCACCCTAAAGCTTTTAACAAAGCTTAACCTCATTGACTTCTACTGGAATAAGATGCTAAAAGAAAACAAGGCCATGCATAAAAAGAATGACAGGCCTTACTGGCCGGGAGATCATTAAAACTGGAAGTAGATGAAAGGTTGAATTTCTGCAGTTTTAAACTGGTAAATCAGGATGACAGCTAATACAACAATTAGTATCTTCACAATAATTGGTGTTTTAATGAACCAACCTCTGATGGTTTCTTTCCATGCGGAAGGTAACCAGTGAATAATCAACGTGATAATAACAATGGCGAATATTTTATGATACCCCTGGAAGATCTCGGGGATGAGACTAAATTGAAAGTTGCTCCAAATTTGTTGAATCATAGTTTTTGCAGCACTGAAGCTTTCTGCACGGAAGAAGATCCAGGCAAAGCTAACCAGGTTAAAGGTCGTGAAAACTGAGATAAACCGATAAATCCAGTTTTTTGTATGCCTTGATGAGTAATATTTACTTAGTGAAAGATTTAATTTAGCCCACATTTTTTGTATTACCAGGGCCAATCCGTGAATACCGCCCCAAATAATAAAGCGGACACTGGCACCGTGCCATAAGCCTCCCAACAACATCGTTATCATCAAATTGATGTCGGTTCTGATGGCTCCTTTTCGGTTCCCTCCCAGGGGAATGTACAGGTAGTCCCTT
>CAYVSF010000406.1:0-3262 GCA_964453775.1 uncultured Bacteroidales bacterium | reverse complement strand
GTCAGCAATTCCCATGAAATACTTTTATTAATGGGCGATAACCTGGGCGATTTTGATCATGTTTTTGACCATCGTGAAAACCAAAATGCTCTAAAGAATGTCCGGGCTATGAAAGAAAAATTCGGGTTCCAATTCATCGTTCTGCCGAACCCCATGTACGGAAAATGGGAGCGGGCAATTGTAAACGACATTCCGGAAGGCAAAACACACATGGATATCAGAAAAAAGGCCCTGGAAAGTTTTACGCCTTCTTTAAAAAAGTAGCCAGGGTTTTGATAAGTTGTTCGTAACGTATAGGCTTACTTAAGTAAGCATCGCAACCCCTTTGTCGACTGATTTCACTTTCTCCTTCAAGCGCATAGGCCGTCTGTGCAATGACGGGAATATTTGCATCGTAGGCCTTAATCAGTTTTGTTACTTCGTAGCCATTCATTCCCGGCAACTGGATATCCATTAAAACTGCGTCTAAATTGCTAACAGACTTGCACTTTTGCATGGCTTCCTTTCCGTCTTTGGCCCAATGAAAATCTATTCCGGTAGGCATCAAAAAATTTTCCAGCAAGAGGTAATTCGATTCCGTATCTTCTACAATAAGAAGCTTCTTGTCTTCCCATTCATTCGTCAGATTTTGCTTTTTCCCCAGTCCTAGTTCCTGTTTTTCTCTTTCTTCCTTCATTTCCTGATAGGGCACAATAAAAGAAAACTGAGAGCCTTCGGCTTCAGTCGATTCTACCCAAATCTCTCCATCCAACATCTCTATCAACTTCTTACAAATAGCCAGGCCCAATCCTGTTCCACGATATATTTTATCCTTCTGATCTTCTATTTTGCTAAAACGATCGAAAATGAACTTTTGATGTTTTTCCGAAATCCCTATACCGGTGTCCCGCACATAAAACTGCAAAAGTTTTCTTCCTCCCCGAACAATACGCCGGTAACCCATCACAATTTCACCCTCTTCCGTAAATTTAAAAGCATTATCCAGTAAATTATTCATCACCTGTCTTAGGCGGGTTTCGTCTGTGTATAAAGCAACAGCCTGACTATCAGCTTCTTTTTCAAATCTAAATTCCAGTGAATGAGGGGCATACTCTGATAGTTCTTTTTGAAACAGGTTGTACTGATCGGCCATGAACTTATTCACATAGATTAACCTTTTATGAATGGGAAGTTCATTGACTTCTATTTTTGAAAAATCAATGATATCGTTGATCAGATTTAACAAATCATGGGTACTGGATTTTATTAACCGTCCCATTTCCTGCTTTTGTTCTCCCCGTATTTCACTGGTTAGAATAAGCTCTGTAAATCCTAAAATAGCATTCATGGGGGTTCTTATCTCATGGGACATATTGGCCAAAAAAGCCGATTTCAACTTGTCCGATTTTTCAGCCCGCTCTTTCGCCTTCTTCAAGCGTTCTTCGTTCATTTTCCGCTCGGTAATGTTCCGGCAAAAGGCAAAGTTAAATTCCTGTCCTTCGAACTCCCTAAAGTTAAAAGCTGTTTCTACAGGAATCGTCGTGCCCTCTTTTGTCAGGAACTCCAATTGTATCATATAAGAACCACTCTGCTTAAGTTGATTCCAGTATTCATCCCACAATTCCCAGGTAAATTCAGGTATAATATCAAATACCGAGATGCTAAGAATCTCCTTCTGATCATACCCCAATAATTTGCTTGCTGCACGGTTGGCATAAATAAACCTGCCCGATTTTTGCATCCAGAAAATAGCGTCAACTGCCAAATCAACCGAATATTGTGTTACCCTCAATTCTTTTGTTTTATTTCTGATTCGGGTATCCAATTCCTTATTGATCTTCTGTATTTTCTTGCTTTTCTTTCGTATAGAGCGATTCTTCCGATAGATAATAAAAAGAAAAACCATAGAAATCAGTAAAAAAGCAATGGCAAAATAAATCAACATGCGCTGCCTCACAATCTGCTTCTCCTTCACGGCGAAATCCTTCTCGCGCTTTAAATTCTGGTACTTAATTTTAAATTCGTTCAATTGTTTGTTAGAAGCTTCATTGTAAAGAGAATCTTCCAAATCGGTGGCCTTTTGCAAAAATAAATAGGCCTTCCGGTATTTCTTATTTTGGAAATAAAGATCGGATAAGCGAGCTAAACTCAACATTTGAATTTGCTTCTGATTCGTTTTCTCTGCAAGGCTTAAAGCTTTCAGGTAATGCTTTTCTGCAAGCTCGCGGCTTCCCATTTGCTGATACGTCCAGGCCAGGTAATTATGAGCCTCTGATATTCCCGGGTCGTAGCTGAGGGAATCCCAAATAGAGAGGCTTTGTTCATAATAATCCAGCGCCTGCTTATAATTCCCCTGCTTATGAAAGAGATCTCCTATGTTGATAAAAGTATTGGCCATACCATGGTCGTTCCCCAGGTTTTGCTTGATGTCGAGAGAAAGATTTAAATAATAAAGGGCTTTATCCGGTTGTTCCTGCTCGGCCAGGACCCTGCCCATATTATTATAACACATGGAGAGTCCTGTTTCATCTTTCAATGCAATAAACAGATCCATAGCCTGCTCATAAAAGTGCATGGCGTCTGCCGGCTGCCCATAATAGAAGTATATATTGCCAATGTCCTTTAATACATTTGCCTGAGGTTCTTTTGCTTCGTTCTCCCGGAAAATAGCCAGGGCTTTCTGGCAAAACTCCAGCGCCTCGTCATAATTGCTCCAACGGGTGTTCAGCAAACCCATAAAATGATAGGTATCAGCTATTTCAAGATCACCTTTTTCATGATCCAGCTGATGAGCATCTTGAAAATATTGATACGCCTCTAAATAATCGCCCTGATTATAGTACCATTTTCCTATGGCATTGCTATAATGTAATTGAGAGTCTTGTAGGTGCAATTGATTGGCCTGCTCCAGTTTGATGAAAAACTTTTGCAGCATCTCCTGTGAATCATCGGATGCACCGGGAATACTATCCGTTTGAAATCCGAACCCATGAAGCGAAAAAAATAAAAATACAAGCGTATACATTGTGGCTTTCAATGAACCGGAGTCTGTTGCAACAAGTATTTGTTTAACAAATAATTCTGAATACTTCATCTCCTTGTATTTAATGTACTCCAACGAATTCGCAAAAGGCTAAAATCTAAAGTTAAGAAAAAAAACAGAAGAAAAATTTGGAAATAAGAATAAATAATTTTTAACTTTGACCAACCGTTCAGTCAAAAAGCAAGCTATGTCTCCACGCACCAAAGAACAATATGAAAAGATCCGGCAGGAAAAGAAAGC
>CAYVSF010000405.1:0-3266 GCA_964453775.1 uncultured Bacteroidales bacterium | reverse complement strand
AACCATGAGTATGGAAGAGTTTAAGACTCTACTTGATAAGGGTTCTGATATCCAGATTGTTGACTGCCGTCCTCAATATGACTTTATTTTGGGTCATTTCCCAACTGCCATGCATGTTCCGAGGGGGGTGCTGGAATTCTCCGGTAAGCTTTCCAACAGGCGACCAAAGACCCTGGTTTTTGGTAACGAAATGGGAAGTGCTGCTTTGGCAGTAAAATCTCTTGAAAAACTGAAGTATTCCGATGTCTATATGTTGGACTTCAGTTGGTTCGACTGGGAAGATCAGTATCCTGATCTGGTTGCCCAGGGAATGGATGAAGCACAACCCGCGGCTCCTGCAAAGCAGGAAACTTCTTCAGGTGGTTGTGGAGGTTAATATCTTGAATCATTAAAAACACAATGTATTATGGCAAAAATGACTATAGGATTAAGTACGGCTTCGCTGGATAAGCTTACCGGTTTAGGAGTGATTACCAGTGGTGCTGCTGCCGATGACATGGAAGTAGATATTTTCGTACTACTCAATGCAGGCCCTGCATTTCTTAAAAACAAACCTGCTAAGGATTTTCTAAGTGAAGGCGATGGAGATGTTGAAGATTTTAAAACAGGACTGGAAAAAACAGGCACACCACATTGGAAAGAGTTCCTGGAAATGGCAAAGGATATGACAGAAATGAAGATTTATGTCTGCAGCCTTGCCGGGAAAGTTGCTGGCGGAGAAAATAAAGAAGACTTTATTGAGCTTGTGGACGAAATTTGCGGGATTGGTGAATATATTGAATCTGTGCAGGAAGCTGATGTGAATTTATTTTTATAACAATAACTAAAAGGAGACATTATTATGACAACAGAAGAATTAAGTGCAATCAATGCGGACAAGGTAGTAGATGCTAGAGGAACTGCTTGCCCGGGGCCACTTTTGGCTGCAAAAAAAGCAATTGGTGAGATTAAATCGGGAGAAATTATGGAAATACTTTCTGCCGACGAAGGAACTAAAAAGGATATCCCAAAATGGGCGAAGAAAAAAGGACATGAGTATCTTGGAACAGTTGAAGAGTCGGGATATTTTAAAATTTACATGAAGAAAAACTAAAAGCGATGGAAAATAACCATGATCCAAAAATTTTGGTTTTTTCGACAGAGAAAATTTCAGACCCTGCCATTGATATGGCGGGTCTGTTAAAAAAGCATTATCCGGCTACTGTTTACACGGTAAATGTGCCGTGTTCAAGTGCGATTAAATCGAGATGGATAATGCATGCCTTCGAAAAGGGTTTCGACGGTGTATTTATTGCTGCCGATGGAACTGATTGCTCTTACAGCGATTCTTGCTCGGAAAAAACTTCTGAGCTGGTAAAACTTACGCATGAAATTATGAAAAAGGCAGATATTGATCCCGCCAGGTTAAAGATGGCGGCCATCTGCTCTGTTTGTGCTGAGGCTTTTGTAAAACACATGAAATCTTTTCACAAAATTTTAACTGAGAGCCAGGAGGGAGTTAAAAATTAATACGATTCAAGATATGAAATCAGAAGAATATGATGTGCTTGTTATCGGTGGAGGTATTGCAGGAGAAGAATCTGCTTTAAACCTGGCCAACCAGGGTTATAAAGTATTAATGGTGGAGAAAGATCTTTCAATTGGTGGTAAGATGATCCATTTGAGTAAGGTTTTTCCAACCCTTGATTGCTCTGCCTGTATTACTACTCCAAAAGTGTCCGAAACAGCAAGACATCCCAATATAACAATCTATACCAATAGCCAGGTGAGTGCCATCGAAAAACAATCCGAATTGGATTTTCGTGCTAAACTCACAAAAAAACCGCGCTATGTCATTGAAGAGGCCTGTACAGGCTGTCAGATATGCGAGGAAAAATGCCCGGTAGTTGTTGATGATCAATATCAATACGACCTTGTTGGGAGAAAGGCGGTTTATGTTCCTTTTAGTATTGCCAATCCTCGAGTAGCTGCTATTGATATTGAAAATTGTAGTCTTTGTGGCGCATGTGAAAAGGCATGTCCTGCCGATGCCATCGATTTTTCCCAGGAAGAAGAAATCTTCGATATTCAGGTGAAATCGGTTGTGGTAGCTACCGGATATAAACTATTCGACCCGGCAAAGATTACACGTTATGGATTCGAAGAAAATAAAAACCTTGTAACAGCTATGCAAATGGAGCGCCAACTGGTGCCAACCCGTCCGTATAATAATGTTTTACGACCAGGCGATGGAAAGGTGCCTGATAATATTGCTTATGTGCTATGCGCAGGCTCCAGAGATGCGACTGTTGGGAATCCTATTTGTTCACAGGTTTGCTGCATGTATTCTGTAAAGCAGGCGCAGCTGCTGATGGGGGCACTGCCAATGGCTGATATTACAATTTACTACCTGCATATACGCTCCTTTGGGAAAGGCTTTAATGAATTCTATCAGCAAGCTCAGGATATGGGAGTGACATTCATCAAAGGGAAAATAGGTAAAATTACCGAAGTGGAAGATGGTAATCTTAAGCTTCGCTATGAAGATATTCAGGAAGGTATAGTGAAGGAAGCCGAGCATGATATGGTGGTGCTTTCTACCGGCATCCTTGCCAATGATGGTATCGATTCCATGTTTAAGACCAACCTGCAGCTGGATCCTTACCACTATGTGAAGCAAATGGATGAGTTAGCCAATCCTGCTAAAACAAGTGTGGATGGCGTTTTTGTTGCCGGAACAGCTTCAGGTCCTATGGATATTCCCGATTCAATTTTATCTGCAGGAGCAGCATCGTCAGAAACTGCAGGATATCTGAAAGGAGGTACTTATGAAAAATAAAATAGGTGTATACGTTTGCCAGTGTGGTTCGAACATCTCCGATTATGTAGATGTGGAAAAGGTAAAAGAAGAGGCGGCCAAAACAGAGGGTGTTGTTTTAGCTAAAACCACCATGTTTGCCTGTGCCGATTCTACACAGCAGGAAATTGCCAATGACATTAAAGAACAGGAATTGGATGCCATTGTTGTTGCTTCCTGCTCGCCGAAATTGCATTTGTTTACCTTTAGAAATGTTGCACTGCGTGCCGGATTAAATCCCTATAACTACGTTCAGGTAAACATTCGTGAACAAGGGTCCTGGGCGCACTCTGATAATCCACCAAAAGCAACGGAGAAAGCCATTAACCTTGTGCAGGGAGGTATTGCCCGCGTGAAGTACTCGGAACAGCTCGAAGCTGTGAAAATCCCTACTGAAAATAAAGTGGTGGTAGTAGGTGCGGGTGTGGCC
>CAYVSF010000404.1:0-3270 GCA_964453775.1 uncultured Bacteroidales bacterium | reverse complement strand
TACCTGGTAAGTAAATATTTCCACACCATTATAAAGGCCGTTTGGAGCATATGTTATCGTATTATCCGCTTCAACAGTAGCTGAACCATTTGCCGGTTCAGTGGTAATCGTAACCACGAGGCCTCCATCATCCAGTCCAAGGTCATTTGCCAACACATTGATATTAATATCTGTATCTTCATCTGTCGGAATATTATCATCTGCAGCCCTGGGCCCTACATCATCAAGGTTGGTTACGGCAACATTTTGTACAGCAAAGCCATTGTAATTACCATCTGTGCTTATTGCATCTGCCAGTTCGATGGTATAAGCCTGATCTCCATCATTAATAAGATCGTCTACACCCGTAATCGTTACTGTTTGTTCTTCATCCCAGTTTCCTGTGGTAAAGACCAAACTACCGGGAGCAACTGTTCCTTCACCGGGATCCGAAGAGGAAACTCCAATACTTACACTTGCCGTAGGTTGGCTATTCAGTCGAACAGTAAAGCTTGCTGTTGCAGCGGCCTCATCGGTAGTTAATCCGCTTATTGGGAAAACGGTTACTCCCGGACTGTCATTATCTGCGTTGACTACCTCAATATTAGGAAGATCAACACCATCATAATTTGAATCAGTACTCACCGTTGTAGCGAATTCTACGTAATACGTCTGATTTCCATCGGCAATAGCATCATCTTCACCTGTGACTGCTACCGTAACCGGTGTATCCCAGTTGGAAGGTGTAAATATTACCTCGCTGGTAGATAGCGTTCCTTCACCTTCATTGGAAGAACTCAGTCCTATGGTAACATCACCGGTAGGTTCACTGGCCAGTACAATAGAGAATGTTGCGGTAGTTAGATCTTCCGAGGTATTTCCGGTGATTTCTGTTACCTGAATTTCAGCAACATCATCATCTATGCTATTCACGGTTACATCTGATGGATTCTTTCCATCATAATTTCCATCTGTACTTACTGCGTTGGCTGTTAGGATTAAAAATTGCGTATCGCCATCATCAATATCATTATCAACAGGTGATACAGTAACCGTTTGCGGCTCATCCCAATTGGAGGGCGTAAATTCCAGACTTGCTGTGGACACTGTTCCCTTAAGTGGTTCCTCGGAACTAATTCCAATGGTCACATTGTTTAAAGGCTCAGAATTTAGCACAATGGTAAAATCTTTGTCTGTACCATTTTCATTGTAGGTTAATTCCTGTGGGTTAACTGTAAATCCCCAGGTATCATCATCCTGGTTGGTTACTGAAACATCTCTTACAAAAATTTCCGAGTACAATGGGTCATCGCTTGTTCTTGCATTTGTTTCAATACTATAGGCAATATCTGTATCATCCATATCATCGTCTACTCCGGTAATGGTTACGGTTTGATTAACCGACCAGTTTGCAGGTTTGAAGACAAGCATTGTTTTATCAACTGTACCTTCTGTCAGATCAGATGATTGTAAATCTATGACGACACTATCGGTAGGTTCGGTATTTAATCGAATGTTAAACTGCGCTGTGGTTCCATCCTCAACCGTATAAAGACCGGCATAGGGATCAACTGTCACTCCGGCTTCATCATCATCCAGGTTCGTAACATTCACATCAGCAGGATTCAACGCATTGTAATTTGCATCTCCTCCGGTTGCCATCTCGGTGATGATAGAATAGCCAATATCTCCATCATCCAGATCATCATCAACACCAGTGACAGTAACTTCCTGGGCAACATTCCAATTCGCCGAGGTAAATACAACACTTGCAATGCTTAAACTTCCTTCTGTTAAGTCGCTTGAAGTGAGATCTATCTGAACATCAGCAACCGGTTCGGTATCTAAAACAAGGCTAAAGCTAGCAGTTCCCCCTGCTTCTGTAGTTTCAAGTCCGGGTGCTGCAGTTACTGTAACTCCTGCATTATCATCATCCATATTTGTAACTGATACATCAGATGGATCTAAAGCATTGTATTTCGTATCTGCTCCAGCTTGAACAGAGGTCTCTATCCAATAACCAACATTACCATCATCAATCGCATCATCTACTCCTGTAATTGTGATAGTTCTTGGAGTATTCCAGTTAGTAGCTGTAAATGTAATGTCGTTTAAGTCTACTACGCCTTCATTGGTATTATCAGAAGCAAACTCGATTACTACATTGGCAACAGGTTTAGTATCAAGCACCACATCAAAGCTTGCGGTTCCTCCTGCTTCCGTTGTTTCAAGGCCGCTAATTGGATTAACACTTACTCCGGCATCATCATCATCCAGATTGGTTATAGAGAGATCCGTCGGATCGATTCCAACATAATTTGCATCAGAGCTGGTTACAGCTGCAATATTAATACTGTAGAGAACGTCTCCATCATCCACCCAATCATCCTGTCCGGTAACGGTAACCGTCTGCGGAGTATTCCAGTTGGTTGCAGAAAAAGTTAAACTGGAAGGATTCACCTGTCCTTCGGTTGCATTTCCTGAACTTAATCCAATCGACACATCAGCAGTAGGCTCAGAATCCAGAACCATTGTAAACTGAACTGTACCTCCTGCTTCTGTCGTCTCCATATCTGCCGGTGCATTGACTGTAATTCCGGCATTATCATCATCCAGGTTAAGCGCTGAGAATACGATATCTGACAATGCCAAATATTCTGCATCACCAGAGCTAACTGTCAGTGTTATATTATAAGAAACATCACCATCATCAACAGCATCATCCTGTCCTGTCAGAGTTATGGTTTGTGGTAAGTTCCAATTGCCATTATTAAATGAAATGGAAGAACTAGAAACGGTTCCTTCATTTGTATCATCGGAGGATATACCAATAGTGATTGTACCAGTAGGCTCACTTTCCAGAACCACGTCAAAGCTTGCTGTTCCTCCGGCTTCTGTCGTTTGCAAGCCAGTTGTCGGGCTCACATTTATTCCGGCAACATCATCATCTGTGTTGGTCACAGCAACATCAGCCACATCAATTTCGTTGTAATTTCCATCGCTACTAGAGCTGTTAGAAGTAGAAACTGTATAGCCCACATCACCATCATCAATAGCGTCGTCCAAACCTGTTACCGTGATGGTTTGTGCAGACCAATCGGCATTTGTAAACACAACTGAAGCAGGACTAACAGAGCCTTCTGTACCATCTGAAGAACTCAAAGAGATGCTTACATCAGCAGTGGGTTGGGTATTCAATGCAATTTGGAAAGTAGCCTCTCCACCAGCTTCGGTTGTAATTAATCCCGACTCCGGTGTTACTGTAATTCCTGCCACATCATCATCGGCGTT
>CAYVSF010000403.1:0-3292 GCA_964453775.1 uncultured Bacteroidales bacterium | reverse complement strand
CAGTTTTCCAATTGTGGTGGTCTTTCCTACTCCATTAACAAACACAACCATAATTACATGGGGACGGTCTTCTGCACGAAAACTTAAATCAACATTATTGGATTCATTCTCTTCCAGTAACCTGGCTATCTCGTCGCGCAAAAGCAAATTGAGTTCATCAGTTCCCATGTATTTATCTTTTGCTACACGCTCTTCAATACGTTCAATAATTTTAATTGTTGTGTCCACCCCTACATCGGATGTAATCAGCACTTCTTCAAGTTTATCAAGTACGTCATCATCTACTTTGGACTTACCCACAACAACCCGGGAAAGCTTTTTAAATACACTTTCTTTGGTCCGCTCCAGACCTTTATCCAGACTTTCTTTTTTCTCTTTGGAAAATATACCAAATGTTGCCATAGTTATAATATTAAAGGGGCAAAGTTACTGATTTTAGCCAATATTTAATACAAAAAAAGCTTCCTTGAAGAAGAAAGCTTTTTTGTGATATAAATGTGTTTTAACTACTATTTCTTTGCAAAAAAATCTTTGATATTATCATTGTTCACCATCTCTTCCACAAATGCATAACCATTCCCTTTGTCGCTCTTTACCATTTTAATGCATTTGGTAAGGGTTCTTGTTGAACCAGTTTGAAGTGTTGCAACTGCTTTCTTAGCCATAACTTAATTCTATTTTATTTCTTTATGTACGGTTACTTTTTTCAGAATTGGATTATACTTCTTCACCTCCATACGCTCGGGCGTATTCTTTTTGTTTTTGGTTGTAACATATCTTGAAGTACCAGGCTGACCTGAGTTTTTATGCTCGGTACATTCGAGAATAACCTGAACTCTATTACCTTTTTTCGCCATAATTGCTCTCTCTTTTAGTAGTTCTTAATAAAACCTTTCTGTTTCGCTTGCTCTAAGGCATTCTTCAATCCAACGCGATTAATAATACGGATTCCCGATGTGGATACCTTAAGTGTGATCCAACGATCTTCTTCAGGAAGATAAAATTTCTTACGCATCATATTTGGATAAAACATTCGCTTAACCCGCTTGTTCGAGTGTGACACGTGGTTCCCTACAAGTGCTTTCTTTCCTGTTATTTGACAAATTCGTGACATTTTTCTTCAGTTTTATATACTCATTTTTCTCAAACAGAACGCAAAATACGTGTTTTTTATTGAAATATTCAAATTTACAAACAACTTTTTTAGCATTTTTCTGATTTTTTTTCTGATTTCACCAGTTTAAGCAGTAAATGCAGCGCTGTTACTCCTGCTCGCTGTATGTTTCGTAATCGATTATCTCCAAACTGGTATTTTTGTGCAATAATCTGCCTTTTCCCGGCCACGGCAATCCATGTAGTACCCACAGGTTTCATCTCGTTTCCCCCACCTGGTCCGGCTATTCCACTGGTGGCAATGGCATAATCGGTATTCATTTTTTGACGGGCATTTGCTGCCATTTCCTTTACTACCTGCTCAGAAACAGCTCCGTACTTCTCCAGTAAAGCGCTTTTAACATTTAACATTTCTGATTTAACCTGGTTGTCATAGGCAACGATACTTCCCTTATAAAAACGAGAACTTCCTGCAACCGATGTAATCATTCCTGCAATTGTACCTCCTGTACAACTTTCTGCCGTACTTAAAGTTAACCCCTCTAGTGTAAACACTTTATTTAAGTATTCTACCACGGAAATTTCATCAAAAGCCAAAATGTTTTCAGGTATATAGCCTTTCAGCGCATTAAAATATTCCAGTATAATATCTTCTGTTTGTTTGCGGTCTTTCTTCTTGTATACTAAAGATAATCGAAGTTTAATGATGCCCGGCGAGGGCAAATACGCCAAACGAGCATTTTCGGGCAATGCATTTTCCCAGGGTGCAATCATTTCTGCCAGTCCGGCTTCAGGAAGTCCCTGAACCAATACAAAGCGATGCATAATCTCAGAATCACCAGTGTTTTCGGCAATTTTTGGAAGAACCTCTCTTTCCATCATTGCTTTCAACTCAAAAGGAACGCCTGGCATAGAAATGACATTACAATCCTCCCTGGTGAACCACATTCCTGCTGCTGTTCCAATAGGATTGTCCAGGATAAGGCAGTTTTCCGGAACAAATGCCTGTCGGTAATTGTTTTCATTGAGTTTCCCTCCACGAGACGAAATGAAATGCTCTATCCGCTTTAAATTGGCTTTATTCAGAACCAATTTCTGACCAAAATAATCACTTAAGACTTCTTTCGTAATATCATCATTTGTCGGTCCCAACCCTCCGGAAATCAGGATATAATCCATTTTATCGATCAAATCATCCAAAGCCTTGCGGATGGCATCTTCCTTATCACCAATACTTCGAATCTGTACAACCTCAATATGATGAGCTGTTAATTGTTCTGCCATCCACCGGGCATTGCCATTTAATATCTGTCCGTTTAAAATTTCATCTCCGATGGTTATTATTGTAGCCTTCACTTTCTTACTTCGTTAGCTATGAATATTTTTTAACTTTCTAATGCCTTTATCGCCCTTATTCGCTTGATTAATGGTGGGTGTGAATAATGAAAAAACACATACAAAGGATGTGGATTAAGATTTGACAAATTATTAACTGATAGCTTTTTAAGAGAATCAACTAAACTGTTTCCTAAACCAAAACCAGCTGCAAATTCGTCGGCCTGGTATTCATTCTTCCTGCTGTAAACATTTCCCAATAGACCTATTATCAAGGATATCGGACTATATAGAATAGAGAAAGCCAGCAAGCCCAGATGGAATTTTGCCGTTTCCGCTCCTAGTGCTTTAGAAAAAGCGGGTACACTAACAAAAAGTCCAAGTATGTAGAGCATTAAACCGGTTTGCAAAATCGAGAAAACCACATTACCCAGGGTATGCTTCTTCTTGTAATGACCAATTTCATGTGCCAGGACAGCTACTATCTCATCACCGGAAAGTTTGTCCAGTAAAGTATCAAAAAGCACTATTTTTTTTTGTTTCCCTAGTCCGCTAAAAAATGCATTGGCTTTTGTACTCCGCTTTGATCCGTCAATTATGTAAACATTTTTAATGGAAAACCCGGCTTCCCTCCCAAAATTCATGATTTTTTCTTTAAGCTCTCCATTCTCCATTGGTGTTAGCTTGTTGAAGAGTGGTAAAATCAAACTGGTATAAAAGGCTGTCATGAAAATGGAAAAGACACTTATTAAAATCCAGGCGTACAGCCAGAAATAATTAGGCGCCTGAAGGTAAAACCATATAATAAATGCCAGGATAAGTCCCCCCAATAAACCGGCAATAA
>CAYVSF010000402.1:0-3293 GCA_964453775.1 uncultured Bacteroidales bacterium | reverse complement strand
GATAAAGGCGGTTATGAATCGATGAGTGGTACATCCATGGCTGCCCCTCATATGTGCGGAATTTTATTAATGACAAATGGTAACCCAAAGACCGATGGTTACGTAAACCAGGATCCAGATGGGAATTCTGATCCCATAGGACATATTTAGTAGTACCCATATGATGATGAGAGGTTGCCTGTATTCGGGCAGCCTCTTTTTTTATTTGTATTTTTAGAGCCTGTAACTTGTATAATGGAACACCGCAAAATTATTCATATCGATATGGATGCCTTTTATGCTTCTGTTGAGCAAAGGAATCATCCCGAACTCAGAGGGAAGCCTGTTGCCGTGGGCGGCTCTAGTGAACGTGGTGTGATAGCTGCTGCTTCCTATGAGGCCCGGGAATTTGGAGTGCGTTCTGCTATGCCCTCTGCAGTGGCTAAAAAGAGATGCCCGGACTTGATTTTTGTAAAATCAAGTATGAGCAAGTACAAAGAGATTTCTGAGCAAATACGCCAAATTTTCTTTGAATACACCGATCTGGTGGAACCATTATCGATAGATGAAGCATTCCTGGATGTTTCCAAAAACAAGAAAGGGATTCCATCAGCTACCATCATTGCAGAGGAAATCAGAAAAAGAACAAAAGAAGAAACCGCGCTTACGGCATCTGCAGGGGTTTCAATTAATAAGTTTTTGGCCAAAATTGCCTCCGATAAAAACAAGCCCAACGGAATTTTTGTAATTCCTCCTGATTTTGCGGAAATATTTGTGGAAAAATTGCCCGTGGAAGATTTTTTTGGAGTGGGAAAGGTCACGGCTGACAAGATGCACAAGCTGGGATTGTTTTTTGGAAAAGATATAAAGATGCAGTCGCTGGATTTTTTAGTTCGCCATTTTGGGAAAGCCGGGGAGCATTATTATAAGATTTCAAGAACAATTGACGAACGACCGGTAAATCCTCACAGGCAAAGAAAATCGGTGGGAGCAGAAAGAACATTTGAGAAGGATTTATATACAAAGTTTGAGTATATTACTCAATTGTATCACATTGAGAAAGAGTTAATAAAACGGATCAAGACGCAAGGGTTTAAAGGGTATACATTGACTTTAAAAATTAAGTATTCGAATTTTACCCAAATTACACGTAGTAAAACTTTTCCTCAAGTGCTGAATCGTTTTAGTTATTTGCATCCCAGGGCTAAAGAGTTGTTGCTGCAACAGGAAATTGAAAAACCGGTACGTTTACTCGGACTGACTGTGAGCAACGAGCATGAAAACGCAGGACCTTTGCAATTGACCCTGGATTTTTAAGTTTTAGAAGATCTCGTTCATGGCTTTTTCCAGGCTGGGGTATTCAAATTGAAACCCTTCCTTTTCAAGCTTTTCAGGAATGACTTTTTGATCGGCCAGCAGGATTTCTTCACCCATCTGTCCTACGGTTAGTTTGATGGCCCATTTGGGAACCGGTATCCAGACTGGTTTTCCTGTAGCCTTTCCCAGGAGTTTGGAAAAGAACCGCATGCGAACAGGATTTGGAGCTGTTAGGTTATAAGCTCCATCGGTTTTTTTATTATGCAGAAGGAAATCGATTGCCCTTATTTCATCCTCCATATGGATCCATGATAGATATTGTTTTCCATTTCCGGGATATCCTCCCACAAAAAAGCGCATTGGAATCATCATCTTTTGAATGAGCCCGCCTTCTTTTTCAAGAACAACGCCCGTGCGGATTATGGGGACACGAACCCCCAATTGACGTATTTCATTGGCAGGTGCTTCCCAGGCTTCTGTTACTTGTGCAAGAAATCCGGAGCCTACTGTACATCCTTCTGTACAAGTTTCCCCGGGCTGTGGGCCGTAAAAACCTATCGCAGATGCCTGTATGTAAACGTCGGGTTTGTTTCTGATTTTACTTAGAGCAGAAGCAATGGTAGTACCCAGTTGGGAGCGGCTTTGTAATATTCGGAAACGCTGTCGTTTGGTCCAGGGTTTTGCTGCTATGTTTTCTCCACTTAAGTTGATGATGGCGTCTGCATCTTTTGCACAATCACTAATAATTTCTTCTGAAAAACCATCCCAGCGATGAAAATGCTGTAATTCCGGGAAAATTTCTTTTGCTTTTTCCGGGTACCTTGAGAAAATAACAATTTGATGGTCTTGTTTTTTTAGGTAAGGGATAAGATGTTTCCCAATAAATCCTGTGGCACCAAAAACGATGATTTTCATTGTGTTTTTCTTTTGTAATTCGAGGTGTTAGCGTTTCGCTCTATTGTAATGCATTTTTATAAAAACTTAGGGCGCGTTTTCTCGCTTCTGAATGGTTAACAACAGGGGGAGGGTATTGTTTGCTATCAAGCTCGGGAATCCACTTTTTTATGAATTTTTTTTCGGGATCAAATTTTTCAGCCTGGGTGTAAGGATTAAAAATCCTGAAATAGGGTGCCGCATCACATCCTGTTCCTGCTGCCCACTGCCATCCACCGTTATTGGAGGCCAGTTCGTAATCGAGCAGTTTGTCGGCAAAATAGGCTTCTCCCAATCGCCAGTCGATTAAAAGATGTTTTGTTAAGAAGCTGGCCGTAATCATTCGAAGTCTGTTGTGCATGTAGCCTGTTTCATTGAGTTGTCGCATCCCCGCATCTACAATAGGAAAACCGGTGGCTCCTTTACTCCACTTTTCAAAATAGTCCATGTTGTTTTCCCAGTGCAACCTGTCATAGGCCGGCTTAAAGCTTTTGTTAACTACATGGGGAAAGTGCCAGAGGATCATCATGTAGAATTCCCGCCATATCAATTCATTAAGAAATGTTTCGCTTTCTTTTTCTGCTGTCTTCGCCAGTTCACGAATGCTGATGGTTCCAAACCTCAGATGAACACCCAACCGGGAAGTTCCTTCTTCGGCAGGATAGTCCCTGAGTTGTTTGTAATTTTGTAAGGTGGCTTTTGAAACGATGGATGAAGGAAACTGTATGTTTTTATTTTCTTCAAAACCAATGGATTTTAAGTTAAATGTTGAAGGCTCATTGATTTTTACTAATAGTTCTGGCAGCAGCTTTATGGTATTGATTTTAACCTTGTTTTGAAACCATTTTTCTTTCCACTTTTTACTGTAAGGGGTGAATACCGTATAGGGCGTGTTGTCTTTTTTTAAGACCTCGTCTTTTTCAAAAATGACCTGATCTTTGTAGCTCTGGACTTCAATTTTTTGTTTCTGCAGGAATTGCTTTACCTCTGTGTCTCTTTTTGTGGCATAGGGTTCATAGTCATGATTGAAGTAAACTTGCTTCACGGGGTACTGCTTTACCAGT
>CAYVSF010000401.1:0-3296 GCA_964453775.1 uncultured Bacteroidales bacterium | reverse complement strand
CTGTCCAAAAAAGAACAAAAGCGACTTATTGCGCAGGCAAAGAACACTTTCTTTTTTTGGGTGTTCTCAATCCGCGCAAAAATATTAAACGACTCATGGAAGCGTTTGCCATTTTCAAAAGCAACACCCAATCCGATTTCAAACTGGTCATCGTAGGGGCTAAAATGTTTGGAAACCGGGAAATGGAAAGAACCTATCAGCAGCATCCCTACAAAAAAGATATCATCTTCACAGGCAGACTGGCTCCTGAAGAATTGCAAAAAGTATATGCCTCGGCATTTGCCCTAAGCTACTTTCCTTATTTCGAAGGATTTGGCATCCCCATTGCAGAAGCCATGACTTGCGGCATTCCTGTTCTAACCTCAAATGTGACATCCATGCCGGAAGTAGGAGGGAATGCTGCACTTCTTGCCAACCCTTATAATGAAAACGACATGGCCGATAAAATGATTCAATTGTGGAAAAATCCGGAATTGTACCAGGCATTAAAGAAAAAGTCTATTGAGCGATCCTCCATATTTAACTGGGATGTTGCCGCACAAAAATTATGGAATGTCATTGAAAAAACAGCAAAAGATGCAAGCAAAGCTTAAAGCATTTTATAAGAAAAATCAGCTTGAGGCTGGTTGCGACGAAGCTGGAAGAGGCTGCCTGGCAGGTCCGGTTTTTGCAGCAGCTGTTATCCTTCCCAAGAATTTCTACCATCCCTTACTCAATGATTCTAAGACACTTATCCTAAGAAAGAGAGAAGAGCTGAGAAAAATCATAGAGATAGAAGCTATTTCCTGGGCGGTAGCTTCTCTCGACAACCAAAAAATCGATGAAATCAACATTCTAAAAGCATCCATTCAAAGCATGCACTTAGCCCTTGACCAACTTAACCACAGTCCGGAATTTATCCTCATCGATGGGAACCGATTTATCCCCTATAAAGAAACACCCCATCAATGTATTGTAAAAGGAGATGGGAAATATGCTTCCATAGCAGCTGCTTCAATCCTTGCTAAAACTTACCGGGATGATTACATGTTAAAAATCCACGAGGAGTATCCTGTTTACGACTGGAATAAGAACAAAGGGTATCCCACAAAAAAACACAGGGAAGCGCTGGCTAAAAATGGCGCTACACCCTATCACAGGAAAAGTTTCCGACTCTTTGACACACAAACAAAGATCCCCTTTTAATTCTTATCGCGGGTTTTCCCTGCCAGCTGTCCACAAGCCGCATCGATATCTTCACCCCGGCTTCTTCGTAAGTTCACCACCATGTTTCTGCCTTTTAAAAAGGTAATAAAGGCATCGGTGGCATCAGGTGTCGATTTCCGATATTTCGAATCGGTGCTATTATACTCAATCAGGTTAACTTTCACCGGGAAGCTTTTGCAATACTCGGCCAGCGCTTTCGCATCTTCTAAACTATCATTGATGTCTCTCATTAGCAAATACTCGAAGCTGATACGATTACCTGTTTTTTCGTTGTAATAAATAAGCGCCTCTTTCAATTGCGACAAATCATTACGCCTGTTGACCGGCATCATTTTTGAGCGGGTTTTATCATTGGCCGAATGCAAAGAAACGGCCAACTGAATTTTAGCCCCATCATCTGCCAGTTTCTTTATCATCTTGGGAATGCCTACTGTCGATAATGTAATACGCTGCGGGGACATTTCCATTCCCTCCGGTGAAGTGATTTTATGAATGGCTTTCATCACCTCATCATAGTTCAGAAGAGGCTCTCCCATTCCCATAAGAACAATATTGCTAAGCTCTAAGTCATATTCCTCTTTTGCCCTTTGTTTAATAATTGCAACCTGATCAACGATTTCAGCAGCATTTAAGTTTCTTCCAAACCCCATTTCCCCTGTGGCGCAGAAATCACAATTGAACTTACACCCCACCTGACTGGAAATGCAGGCTGTTACTCTGTCGCCGGAAGGTATAAGAACGCCTTCCACGAGGGCATCGTCGCTTAGGCGAAAAACCATCTTAATGGTTCTGTCTTTGCTTGCCTGTTCCCGTTCTATCTCAACAACCGGAAACTCAAAGTTTTCGTTTAACCAGTTTCTTAGCTCTTTGGAAAGATTCGTCATTTCATCAAAACTTCGGGCATGTTTCTTCCACAACCACTCATATATCTGTTTGGCCCGAAAAGCTTTTTCCCCGCTTTCCACAATCATCTCTTTCAACTCCGCCTGCGTTAACGATCGTATATCCTTCATAATCAAATTTTGGTGCAAAGGTAAAGAATTCCAAAAGTTAATAGACAAGAATAATAAGAAACAATATAGAATAAAAACAAAAATTAAACAAATCGCTTTTTATAAAGTCTTTATAAAAGGGTCCATAACGATTGCCCGCTTTTATTATTTGATATAAAACGCAAAAACCCTAATATTGTATACGAATTCAAAAGCAAAACTTAACCAAAAGAAAATATCATGAAAAGATTACTTACTTTATTACTTGGATTTATTCTTCTGCTAAATGTTCCCATGAAGGCAGATGAAGGGATGTGGTTACTGCCACTTCTTAAAAAGCTGAACATTGAAGACATGCAGAAAAAAGGCTTTAAGCTTTCTGCAGAAGACATTTACAGCATCAACCAGGCCAGTCTGAAAGATGCAATTGTTATTTTTGGCGGAGGATGTACAGGCGAATTGATCTCCGATCAAGGTCTTATCCTTACCAACCATCACTGTGGATATGGTGCAATTCAGCAGCACAGTACAGTCGAAAATGATTACCTGAAAGACGGTTTCTGGGCCATGTCGAAAGAAGAAGAAATTCCTACCCCGGGCTTGCGTGTTACTTTCCTCAAATACATAAAGGATGTGAGCGAAAAAGTAAATGCAGAACTGAAAGACGACATGACAGAGGATGAAAGAGCGCAGAAAATTAACGAAATAGGCACGAAGATTGAAGACGAAGCAACTGCAGATAATGAGTATACTGCACGTGTTCAAAGTTTCTTCGAGGGAAATCAATTTTTCCTTTTAGTATATGAAGTATTTCCTGATGTACGTATGGTAGGAGCTCCACCCTCTTCTATTGGAAAATTTGGTGCCGATACGGATAACTGGATGTGGCCAAGACACACCGGTGACTTCAGTCTTTTCCGCGTATATGCAGATGAAGACGGAAAGCCGGCAGAATATGCTCCGGATAATAAACCACTGAAGCCCAAGCACCACCTTCCGGTATCTTTAAAAGGTGTTGAGAATGGTGATTTCACAATGATCATGGGATATCCCGGAGGAACCGATCGCTACATGACATCCTGGGGTGTTAAGGAAACC
>CAYVSF010000400.1:0-3300 GCA_964453775.1 uncultured Bacteroidales bacterium | reverse complement strand
ATATTTATTTGAATCGGGCATGTGCCTGGCCTTAATGCTTCTGGTCTACATGCTTTTTCTGAAGAGGGAAACCTATTTCAGGTTTAACCGCTTCTACCTGCTGTCGATTGTGTTTTTGTCGCTGCTTATTCCCTTTCTACACGTGAACTTTTCCGTTTCAGATACCACCCGGTATGAGCAGACAATTGCGGGCATTGGGAAATTCAGGACTTATTATGAAACGCTTATTGCGCAGTCCGACCCCGATTACCTGGTAGAAGCAGGGAGGGAAGGCTCCCAGGATTTTGAAGCCTTCAATCAGCCCTATTATGTATCTGGTGAACCGGAAAGCACAGCAGGAGTTGTTGAAGAAAAACAAATAAGTGGTATTGAGGCAGTAGAAAAAGATCGGTTCAGAATGTCCCTGGCACGATGGATTTTCCTGGTTTACCTCGTGGGCATGGTTTTCTTTTCTGTAAGAATCTTCTTGTTATTTCGATGGATTTATAGCACAATCAGAAAAAATTCATGGAAACGGGAATTCGGCATCCGACTGGTAAGACTGAAGCAGGATTTGCCTCCTTTTTCTTTCCTCTCCTACGTTTTTGTGAATGAGCAAAACCTGAATATCAGAAGAAATGAAATTCTGGAACATGAAAGGGCACATATAAAACAGGGACATTCTGTGGATTTACTGCTTGCACACTTTATTTCTATTTTTCAGTGGTTTAATCCTGCTGCCTGGATGCTTCAAAAAGCCATAAAAACCAACCATGAATACCTTGCCGACACTAAGGTGGTAAAGCGGGGATTCAATCTTTGGGAATATCAGGAATTGTTATTGCAACAATTTCTTAACATCCCGGCCGTCCAGTTGGTGAATAATTTTAATTTAATATCCATTAAACAACGAATTACCATGATGAACAAAAAGAAATCTGGAATCCTGGCAAAGCTGAAAGCCTTGCTGGTTATCCCCGCCGCCATTTTTATTTTTATCCTTTTCGCCAATTTAACATTGCAGGGGCCGGGAGGAAGCTTCTCGAACCTATCCATTTTAGAAAAACAGGCTCAACTCAATGAATTGAAAGGTCTTTGGAACAATACGACTAAAGACAGCTACGGTCGAAAAGTACTGATTGCGCAAACAAAGTTCTCGTTAATTGAATCTGATATAAAGCTAAAAGAGTATCCCTACACCCTGAATTCGGGTTCTTTCGAACTTCATTTGCCGGATAGATCAACGACGCATTTGAAGTATGAACTGGATGACGGGAAATTGAAAATTTGGTGGAGCGAATCAGCATTTAGTGTGTATGAAAAGTCGAAGTATACAAATTCTTTGGATGACTACCTGGGAAGTTACAGAGAAACCATCAATCTTCCTGTTCTGGAAAACTATTTTCTTATTGCCCGTCCCGAATTGTGCATTGATGTGCTTTTAGATGGTGATAAAATATTCGTCAACAAAACAGCCATAAAGGCGCATGAACTCGAAGACAAACTTGCATTAGAAAAAACGAAAATCAACAAACTCAATACGGCTTTAATAAGTATTCTTTTGTATGCCGATAAAGATGTTTCCATGGAAAAGATGCATGATTTGCACCAGGTGCTTCGCAAATTGGATTTGCTTAAGGTAATACATATGGGCAGGGTGAATGATACCAAAATATCAAAATTACAAACCAATTATCTAGGTATGCCCCGAAGATTGCCTCCCTTGGATGCAAAAGATCTGGAAATCCCGGATTTGGAAAAAGAGGGAATCGATTTTATCCGGTTGGATGCAAGAAATGAAGAGGTTCAAATAAGTGAAATGAAAAAGGAATTTAAGCGTGTGGTGGAACAATCCGATAGATATGTCGCCGGCTTGTATTATGATGCATCGGTGAATTACGATCGGTACATGGATTTTCAGGACATGACGCGTACGGTGATTTATGATTTTAGGGAAATCTACGCTCAGAATAATTTTCAATCTGATTATGAGATACTGTCAACTTTTCAACAAAAGAATATTAGAAAGAAATATCCGCTCATTATTTCTGAAATTTATGAAGCAGCCAAATAATAAACAAATTTAGACTGATTTGAGAATAGGTTTAAAATTGTTGAATAATATGAAAAGGAAGCACAATTTAATTTGTTGTGCTTCCTTTTTTTTACTTACTCACCTTTACCATAATCCAGTTATCTTCGATGCTTTGGCTATAGCTTAATCCGAGCTTGCCGGCAACAGCAGACCACAGGTTTTCGAGCCAGGCCTGCAGGTCGGCTTCCGATAATTGATAGGGAGGATTTAGGTAGGATTTTTGATACCAGTTCCTCTTCACTTTATAGTCAATTTTCGATTCGCTACGATTTAGTATTTGCATTTTATAGGCCGGGAATACGTGCATGTTCCAGTGATAGCCCTCGATGAAATAGTCAATTTCGTTTTTAGCTCCCGGTGTCCAGTCTTTAGCATATATCGCCCCGATGTATTTGCCAAAGTCCTCAACAGAAAGATTGTTTTCATTGAGATAAGAGATGGTGGCTGCAAGGTGTGTCATGTAATTTCCTGTACAATTTCCCAGTTTTAAGCTTTGTGTAAGCTCCGGCAGTGGTTTTTCGTTTTGTTGCCCAAAAAGAGTAAAGTTGAAACAGAGCGTAATACTTACAAGGATAAGGATGTTTTTGCATTGCATGGCGATGAGTTTTAGGAAAATGTAAAAAGATGATGTTGATGGTGTCATAAGGCCATACCTAAATTGGTATCAATACCTGAATAAGAGGGAAAGGTGCTCAATCGATCAAAACTACAGCTTTATGTGTAGATTGTCAAGTAATTAGTTTTTTGATTTTTGCTCCGCTTCATGCAGAAAGTAGAAGGAGGATCTCCGAAAATCAATCTTTAGTCTCTTTGGCTTTTTTTAAGGCATATTTTGCAGCTAGCGGACCAATTATTGCGAAAATGATGGTAGTGCCCATGATGGTTGTTAGCAGGAGATTCGAAATGTTGCTAAATACATCCTGCTGGTGGATATTTAAAACCAGACCAATGACAATACCTGCCTGTGGTAATAGTCCACCTGCCGTATATTTTTTAATGCTGTTATCAGCTGCCGTTAAATGTGCGCCGATATGGACGCCCAGGTACTTGCCTGTAGTCCGGAAGACGACAAACAGGAGTATCAGGACTGTTGCCTGCGGAAGGGTTGTAATATCCAATTGCAATCCGCTAAGCAGAAAGAAAAAAAGAAAAATTAAATCTTCGGTATAGCGTTCCAAAATCGCAAAAAGTGTGGCCTGTTTTTTACAAAAATTGGCAACCACCAT